>DATILZ010000391.1:0-3364 GCA_035475995.1 Hanamia sp.
AAGTGTTTTCTTTTTAAGTTTTCTCTATATAGTTATTTGGATATTGTCGCGGTTAAAATTTGGTGATACAAGGTATTTTTCCAGTTGTACGAATTTTGAAAATATCACGGTTCTCGGGCTGGTAATGTATTATTATTATGAACAAATAATAATAATAAACTCAGCATTTATATATGCTGAGCCTGTATTTTGGATAGTTACGGCATTTTTTATTTACGTAGCCGGAACTTTTTTCCTTTATTTATTTATCTCTTCTTTCAGCCTGGTAGAACAAGAAAGATATTACAATATATTGAACCCAATATTCACTATCATAAGAACTCTTCTGATTTGTGTCGCTGTATTTATACAATCTGATACTAACAAATTGGATAGAAATAATTTTTTCAAAAGGGAAGGGGCGTAAAAATGATTTTATTAATTACGGGTTTTTTCTCTACGTTGTTACTTGGCACTATTGGAATGTTGTTTTTAGCAATCACTCTTATCGTTTTTATAATCTTTCATCAGCGTAGAGTGATCATTTACCAGCTAAAGATGCAGGAAATGGAAGCTGAACAACAAAAAGTTTTGCTGCGCGCTTCGATAGAGCTGCAGGAAGAGGAACGCCAAAGGATCGCTGCGGACTTACACGATGACGCCGGCCCTTTGCTCGCGACCGCCCGCCTGTACCTTTCAGAAAACATGGTAAATCTTGACAAGCCGACACAACTGCAAACAATTTTTAGCATCAAGGAAATCATTGATGATGCAATTAAACTGATACGAAATATTTCACACAGCTTGATGCCGCCAACGTTGAAGGATTTTGGCCTGGAAAGCGCCGTTAATGATTTTTTTTATAAAATTAATGCTTCGGGCTCTTTGCAGGCTAAATGCTGTTTTACCGATTACAATGTTCGTTTGAAAGCGGAAAAGGAACTAATTATTTTCAGGGTTATACAAGAATTAACCAACAACATTTTAAAGCACAGTAATTCTAGTTTTATACAGCTTACTCAGAATAATGGCGCCAACAAAATTACCATTACATTGCAGCACGACGGATACGGACTCACCCAGGAAGATTTTATACAAAAGGCGAAAAATAGTGTTGGGCTCGGATTAAAAAATATACAAAGCCGGCTGAGAGTGATATTTGGAGACATTTATTTCGAACGGGAAAGTGATGAATTGCTTTATAGAGTCAGTATCACCGTTCCAAAAGACCCTGATGAAGTTTAAATCTTTGTTAACATACTTTACCACTTTTTCGTTTTGTTTTTTATCTTTAAAATATGAGTGAAATAAAAGTGGCCATAGCTGATGACCATAAAATCTTCAGAAAAGGAGTTATTATTTCTTTAAGACATTACAGTAATATAAAATTTGTTCTGGAAGCTGAAAACGGCCAGGAACTGCTCAACGGAATTGAGGAAGCAAAACCAGATGTGATACTGATGGATCTGAGAATGCCAGTGAAGGATGGAATTGAAACCACCAAATTTATCAGCCAGCATTACCCGGATATCGCAGTATTAGTGCTGACGATGCATGAAGATGAGCGGTTTGTCGTTCACCTGATGGAAAACGGAGCAAACGGGTACCTTCTAAAAAGCACCGATCCATCTGAAATTAAAAAAGCAATTACAGCCGTTGTAGAGAAAGGATATTATCTCAATAACTTCGTTAACCGCATTCTTATAAAAAAAACTCAAAACAAAAACAGAGTTGTGCCTTCTTTAAAAAAAGAAGTAGAAATTAGTGATAAAGAAAAAGAAGTAATTCAATATATCTGCCTGGAGTATACCAGCGTAGAAATCGGTGAAAAAATGGGCATAAGTGCAAGAACTGTCGAAAGTATAAAAGAGCGGTTAATGGAAAGATTTGGTTTAAAAAATACAGCGGGCCTTGTTTTTTTCGCCGTTAAAAATTACTTGATAGATTAGTCTTCTACTATAAAACTTTCCATTGGACATAGCGATTTTTATATTTTATTTTCTTTTATTTTCTTTTCTGATTTCAAGGATCACTTTTTTTAAAAATTCAAGAATTGGCGGCTACAACCTGATATTCCTTTTCCTCGTCAAAATTTTAGCAGGTATTGCTTATGGTAAATTTTATACTTTACCAAAATACTCCGCCGGCGCTGACACATGGAGATTTTACAGGCTGAGTCTGAATGAAACAAGCTGGCTTTTACATCATCCAATTGCATTTCTTAAAGATCTTTTCATAGACAATTATAGTCAAAGCGGAAATATTTTTAGCGGCGAAAACTCGTATTGGAATGACCTGAAGAGTAATGTGATAATAAAGTTGATGGCTGTAATGAATGTTTTCACACACAACAGTTATTACAGCAATACCATATTTTTCAACTTCCTGTTTTTATTTGGCCTGGTCGCCTTGTTCCGCGTTCTCTACGAGATCTTTCCACAAAAAAAATTGATTATTATTGCCGGGATTTTCCTTTTGCCTTCTACCCTGTTCTGGTGCAGCGGTATTCACAAAGACGGCCTTATTCTTTCTGCAACAGGAATTATCATTTATACTTTCAACAAAGCGGTTCGAAACAATTTTTCTGCAAAAAGGATTGCTATTCTTATTCTCTGCTTTTTAGCTATATTCTCTTTACGAAATTTCGTATTGTTTGCTTTAATTCCAGCATTAATTTCATGGTGGCTATCAACTAAGACTCACCGAAACAACTTTGCAATTTTTGGCGCTGTTTATACAAGCGGTCTCATTTTTCTACTTATTGTTTCTTTAATTTTCCCCTCGGTAAATTTCCTCGCATTTACAGCGAATAAGCAGCATGAGTTCTTACTATTGCAAGGTGGATCGAAAATAAGTTTGCCTGAATTGCAACCAACAATTTCAAGTTTTATATCGTTTATTCCCAATGCGATAGATATGGCTTTTTTCAGGCCTCACTTGAGCGAAATAAAAAATGTGGCGTATCTACCCGCATTTGCAGAAAACTTGCTGATACTGTTGTTGTTATTATCCTCGGTGATTTTCTTAAATAAAAACGTTTTATCAAAGCCTGTAATTTTAGCTCTATTATTTTTTTCGATCTCCATCTTATTGCTGTCGGGTTATACCATCCCTTTTACCGGTGCAATTGTCAGGTATAAAAGTTTTGTCCTGCCCTTACTTGTCACTCCACTGCTATGTATAACTGACCTCTCTTTGGGAAATAGAAATGTAGACAATGAGAAGGACTCAAAGATTTTTGACAAGAGATTTATCAGAAATGCTAAACGGATTGAGTGAATTGACATAACGGCATCAAATGAAATGGCGTAACAAAAAAGAGGTTTCACTAAAAATCGGCATGGTGTATATTTGAACAAGCTTTCGCTATTTCAAAAAGTCTTAT
>DATILZ010000392.1:0-1868 GCA_035475995.1 Hanamia sp.
AGGTGTAGGAATAGGGTTCGTTGTACCAATAGTTAAGCTTTGAGCATAAAGCTTTTGTCCAACAAACAATAAACAAAAAAGAGCTAATTGAGTACAGATACGTTTCATTTCTTAGGGTTTGAATTAATAATTTGATTCAGGCCCATAGAAATACTGGATAGAAGTTTATCTAAGGATTGGAATTTGGTTAAGCAGATATTGATTGGATACTGAAACGAACATTACGTGCTCGGATCAATTTTTGAAACCGGGATTTTAAGGTGCAATAATTGTACAGGGGAAACTCTAAAACAAGTAGTGTAGTTAGATGAGCCGGTACAGATTATTGTTGAAGTCTTTCAGGGGATTGGTGGAGCAAACATAATAGCCGTTTTTGATAATTACAAGTAGTTCTCCCAAAATTTTTTGCCTGTGATTCGTATTTTTCACATTAAATCCTACGTAACTCTTTGGCGATTAGAGAGACTTAAAAAGAAACTTTGGAATAAAAAAAGTTATCTCAACCAATGCCTTTGCGCTATAGAACTGTTGAATAATTCATCTATTTAGGAATAGCAATATTTAAAAATTTATCAGGACTTAACTTTTGAATTCCGGAAGATTGCCCAAAATCGTATATTTAATAACGGTATACAACTAAGGAGTAATAAGGGTATTTTTGTATTTAACTAGAAACATATAATTTTGCATAGAAACTTTTCTGCCAGCCCTGCACGCGATAAAATACAGAATCACACGCACAAAAAAGCTATTGAAGGTATTTACCTGACGAACCTATTAATTTGATTTTTTAGGTAAACCAACATTTTTGAATCCAATTTGTTATTCATCATTATTAATCATAGGTATCATGATAAAGACAAAAGCAAAGGTTATCGCAAAAAGCAAAGGGTTACAATTGGAATTTGAACAGTTAAAGAAGGCAGCTCTTACCTTACGGGCAATCAATCACAAAGTGAGGCAGCAGATTTTAAATCTTATTTACCAAAACAAGGAAATTACAGTTTCAGATATTTATTACCAGTTAAAACTAGAGCAATCGCTTACGTCTTCTCACCTGGCATTACTAAGAAGAGCAGGCATTGTAAATACCAGGCGGGACGGTCAAAGTATTTATTACTCGATTAATCATGCACGAATTGAAGAAATTGAAAAAGGCTCAAAGTTCATAAATGGATACAGCTAACTAAACTTTTTACAATTGTTTTATCTCGTTTGAGGTTGGAGAAGCATGTTTGGTTTACTCGATGAGTGTTGAAGTAAATGTTTTTTTGAAGGAACCAATGCAAGTAATCACACCGTAGCATTGTTTATTTGGCGTTAACGGTCAAAGTGACGTCTCAATCGAATCATCAATCTTTTCATCTTCCACATTCTTTAATACTTCTGCTGTAATTTTCCGCAGCGGATTTTTATTGCGTTCATCATATTCATTTCTACGATTAATAATATCGACACATTCGAAGACAGCAGTGGTAAAGGATGTAATATCTGCCTGGTTTTTTCCTGCAATGTCAAAAGCTGTTCCATGATCCGGAGACGTACGCACAAATGATAGACCAGCGGTAAAATTTACCCCTTCATCAACAGCGATGGTTTTGAATGGAATTAGCCCCTGGTCATGGTACATAGCAAGTACAGCATCAAATTTTACATAGCTTTGCCTGGCAAAAAATGCATCAGCACTGAAAGGACCGAATACTAGCACGTTTTGTTTAGCTTCTTTAATTGCAGGTTTAATGATTTGTTCTTCTTCGTTGCCGATTAAACCTTCATCACCCGCGTGCGGATTCAAGCCCAACACAGCAATTTTCGGTTTGTCAATTCCAAAATCTCTTCGTAGGCATTGATATAAGAGATTTAATTTA
>DATILZ010000393.1:0-3428 GCA_035475995.1 Hanamia sp.
GTATTTAAATTTTTGTTTATGAAAAGGCTTAATGTTTAATAAGGTTGGAAATGATCATTGCAAATGAAATAAATTTAAATGCTATTCAAATAAAAAAAGTATAAGAGGCAAAAAGCTTATTCATTAACAGTAAAACAACAAATAATCCGGATTCTTATTTTTTAAAAATTATTCTTTTATCAGCAAAATCTCTTCAATCATTTTTCTTTCATTACTAAGCCGCGGCACTTTATGCTGGCCGCCTAATTTTCCTTTGCTTTTCAACCATTTATTAAACGTATCTTTTTCCAGTAAATGAACAATCGGTAATCGTAGTGCGATATTTTTATAACGCTTGGCTTCATAATCGCTATTTACGGATTTTAATGCCTCATCGAGTTCGATGGTAAATGCATTCAGGTCTTGTGGCGGCGTTTCAAATTCTATCAGCCATTCATGAGCGCCATTATTATTTTCGCTAAAAAAAACCGGTGCTGCTGTATAATCTTTTACCACAGAATTTGTTTTGGATGAAGCAATTGCAATCGCCTTATCCGCATTGTCAACAATCACTTCTTCGCCAAAGGCATTCATGTAATGTTTTAATCTCCCCGTTACTTTTATTTTGAATGGGCGCAATGAGGTAAACTGAATCGTATCGCCTAATAAATAACGCCAAAGGCCGCCATTGGTGCTGATTACCAGCGCATAATTTTTATGAAGCGCTACTTCTTTCAGTCCGATCGTTTTTGCATTGGGTTTTCCGTATTCTTCTACTGGCAAAAATTCATAAAAGATTCCATGATCGGTATAAAGCAAAAGCCCTTCATCGTCCGGCATATTTTGCGCAGCGAAAAAACCTTCGCTGGCATTATACATTTCGAGGTAATTAATCGGTGCGCCAATTAATTTATTTACCTGCTCACGATAAGGTGTAAACGAAACCCCTCCATGCATATATAATTCCAGATTTGGCCATACTTCTTTTAAGGTTTTTTTACCAGAAATCTCCAGGATTCTTTTAATCAAAATAATCGTCCACGTAGGCACTCCGGCAAGTGAGGTTACATTTTCATGAATGGTATTTTGCGCAAGTTTTTCTATCTTACTTTCCCATTCATCCAAAAGAGCGATACTTAGTTCGGGAGTGCGAATCCAGTGTCCCCAAAACGGGGTATTCTGCATTAAAACTGCACTGAGATCGCCATATTGAATGTCTTCGTCCAGACTATAAACCTGGTGGCTGCCACCCACTACAAGGCTTTTACCGGTAAGCAAATCACTGTCAGGAAAATTTTTGTAATAATTAGTCAATACATCTTTAGAGCCTTTGAAATGAATGTCTTTCAAACTCTCATCGCTGATGGGAATAAATTTACTTTTATCAGAAGTGGTGCCGCTGCTTTTTGCAAACCAATTGATCGGTGTGTTCCATAAAATATTTTGCTCTCCGGCCATCATACGATTGATATATTGTTTCAAATCATCATATTCATGAATGGGAATTCTCTCCTTGAAATCCTTTACAGTAAAAAGTCGTGAGAATTTATATTTTCTTCCAAATTCTGTGTATTGTGCCTGGGTTACCAAATGTTGCAAAACATTCCGCTGAGCCGAAATCGGAAAAGTTATCCAGTTTTCAACGCCCCATAAGCGCATCCTGGCTAATCGTGATATGACCGGACTGAGGAGTTTCAAGTTTTAATTGGGTTTGTTAGAATAATTTAGAATGGTTTAGATGGTTTGGAGTTGTTTAGAGTTGTTTAGAGTTGTTTAGAATGGCTTAGAATAGTTTAGATGGTTTAGAACAATAATTCAATAATAAAATAATTCAATTCAAACTACTTAAAAACATCCGTATGCAAATAATCCTTTCTTTTCAATTCAAAATTTCTTCCAAGATACAAACGGCGAACTTGTTCATCTTTAGCCAGTTCTTCTGCTGATCCTTCGATAAAAATTCTTCCTTCAATCAATAAATAGGCCCTGTCGCAAATGGAAAGGGTTTCATTTACGTTGTGATCGGTAATTAAAATACCAATATTTTTATATCTCAGCCGGGTTACGATGGATTGAATATCTTCAACAGCGATTGGATCAATGCCGGCAAATGGCTCGTCCAGCAAAATGAATTTAGGATCTACAGCAAGTGCACGCGCAATTTCTGTGCGCCTTCTTTCGCCGCCGCTTAATACATCGCCATTGCTTTTGCGTACATGGCCCAGGTTAAATTCATCAATCAAAGTTTCTAACTTTTCTTTTTGCTCTTTTTTAGAAAGCTTGGTCATTTCCAGAACCGCCGCGATATTATCTTCCACAGTTAGTTTTCTAAAAATACTTGCTTCCTGTGGCAAATAGCCCAACCCCATTTGCGCCCTTTTATACATGGGAAGTTTGGTAATATTGAGTTCGTCTAAAAGCACATCGCCGTCATCAGGTTTTACCAATCCGACAACCTGGTAAAATGAAGTGGTTTTTCCGGCGCCATTTGGACCTAGCAGTCCAACAATTTCTCCCTGGCTTACCTGGAAAGAAACTTTATTATTCACTGTGCGCTTACCGTACTTTTTTGTAAGGTCTTTTGCAAAAATCGTCTGGTTCAAAAAATTTTTTTATAAAAATACGTGAATGAAAATAAATAGAAGAATTGCTTCATTTCTTTTAGCATTTTTACTACTGGCAGAAACTCTGTTTTGATATAATTTTGTTGGTTTACTGATAGGAAAACGAGCAGCAGAATTAGAACTTTTAAAAAATGGTCTTTCGGTCTAAAATCCATTTAAATTTCCATATAGCAAAAGTTATATTTACGTATAATATATTAAATGCCCAAAAGGTCTTTCAGCTTCGCATATCCTGCCTTGCTCACCGGTAGTTTTTCGCCGGTACTCAATAATAGCAAATGACTGTCTTTTTCGTAAGCATCTATGCGGGTAATGAGCTGGGTGTTTACAATATAAGAACGATGTACCCGCGCAAAATGATAGTCGCTTAATGATTGTTCAAAGAAATTCATCGTACGCTTTTTCAAAAATGTTCCGTCAACGGTTACAATTTTTACATAATCATCCGCAGCTTCCAAATAATGAATTTTATTTACAGGAATAATTTTTATCTTATTTCCATCCTTTACTACTACACGGTTTTGCTGCAAGGGTAATGCTGCCGCCGCTTCTATTACCTGTTGGGTCGAAGCGCTGTTTGAATGCTGCAAATACTTTTGAATCGCCTTTTCAAATCTTTCTTTGCTGAATGGCTTTAATAAATAATCCACTGCATTTGATTCAAAAGCTTTTATGGCAAATTCATCAAAAGCAGTTGTAAAAATTACTGCGGGCGGGTTTTCTACAAGTTCCAGCATTTCAAATCCATTTATTTTGGGCATCTGTATATCGAGAAATATCAGATCCGGTTGCAATTGCTGGATAGCTTTTATTCCTTCAAAACCA
>DATILZ010000394.1:0-1947 GCA_035475995.1 Hanamia sp.
GTCCAGGTTTTTTTGTTTTAATAAATCACATTGTTCAGCAGTGCGTCTGTCCTGCCACACAATCGCATTATAAACAGGGAGGCCGGTTTCTTTATCCCAAACAATTGTTGTTTCTCTTTGATTGGTGATTCCAATTGCGGCAATATTTTCCGCTTTCAGATTTTCTTTTAAAATTGCTTCTGTAATGACTGACGCCTGTGATGACCATATTTCCATCGGGTCATGTTCTACCCATCCCGGTTTCGGATATATTTGTGTGAATTCTTTTTGAGCAAGGGAAATGATTTTTCCGTTTTTGTTAAATAAAATAGCCCTTGAGCTGGTCGTTCCCTGGTCAAGCGTTAAGATCAATTTTTCCATTCAATTTTTAATTTGGGTTTAAAAATGCAGTTCCGGGAGTTATTTAGCTTTTTAGAATAATATACATTGATTGCATTGAATATTTACAAGATTATTTGAAATCTTATTCTGTATTCTATAGCTTTTTATTAAATGAAAGCTAAGCGAAACAAATCGATAGCAAATTAACATAAAAATAATTACTAAAAAAAGAAAATGAAGATTTCACCTAAAAGTTCGTTTATTCGATAATCATTCTAAAAGAAAATAAAAACGCAAATAACTATGGAAAGCTTCCACTACAAACTACGAACTTCTCAAGCTATTGTTATTTTAATTCCCTGGCTTGTATATTTCTCCACAATAGCCGGTGAAATATTTTTATCAGTAATAATTTCATCTATTTCATCCAGTCCGCAAATCCGGCTGAATCCGCGTTTACCAAATTTGGTATGATCGGCAAGAACAATCACTTTCTGCACCACCTGGATCATGCTTTTATTCAGTTGCGCTTCCATCGAATTACTGGTGGTTATTCCAAATTCAAAGTCAATACCATCCACGCCCAGGAATAATTTTGTACAAAAGAAATCTTTTAAAATATTCTCTGCATAACTGCCTACCACTGAAGAGGAACTTTGCCGGATGATCCCACCCAATTGAAAAATTTCAATATCTGAATGTTTAATTAATTCGCTTGTCACGGGCAGAGATGAAGTGATTACAATTAATTTTTGCCGGGGAATAATCTCTCTTGCCAAAGCTGTAAGAGTGGTTCCTGATGCAATAATGATAGAGTCGTTTGGCGTAATATATTCTGCAGCTTTTTTCGCAATGTTTTTTTTCTCATCGATCTGCAGGTTTTCTTTCTCATTTACATTTCGATCTATTGTAAATGGGTTTGTATTGCTGGCGCCACCGTGTGTACGAAAAAGCTTGTTCGACTTTTCTAAAAGTTTTAAATCCTTTCGTATCGTGACTGCAGATACTTTCAGCGCTTTACATAAACTGATTACACTTTCATATCCTTTTGAATGAACAATATCAATGATTTGCTGGTGACGTTCTAAACTTGACATGGCAATACGTTTCTTCAAAAATAAGTAAACAAAGTAATATACAATAATGTAAACAAAATTGTTTTAAATGAAAGAAGTGTTATTCTGATTCAGCTAACGCTTTCGGGTTTTCAATAACTGTGTTTTCATTTAACAAATTGAATATCAGTGCCATTAACTGTTCTTTAAGTTTTTCTTATATTTTTCTTTGAATTTCAATTTATTGTTTTTAATTTCGTTTTTATTGTGAATGAAACAAAGTGAAAAGAAATAACTGGTAATGAAAGTATTTGACAGGGAAATATTACTGAAAGAATTAAAAGAAGAAGTTATTTGGGATCTCGTTATAATCGGTGGCGGTGCTACAGGTTTGGGCATTGCGGTAGATGCTTCTTCAAGGGGGTTTAAAACACTTTTAATTGAACAGGATGATTTTGCAAAAGGTACTTCAAGCAGAAGCACGAAATTGGTGCATGGAGGGGTAAGGTATTTAGCGCAGGGAAATATTTCACTTGTAAAAGAAGCACTGAAAGAAAGGGGATTGCTTTTA
>DATILZ010000395.1:0-3524 GCA_035475995.1 Hanamia sp.
AAAAATTATGAATGGAATTTCAGCTTATTTGTTTGTTTACTAAATCAATCAACAGATGGCTTAAAAAATTTTCCTAAATTTATAGACATTAAATAATAATAATCATGGAAAAAATTCAAATACTTTCTATTGGCCGCGATCCGTTATTGCTACAAAAATTATCCACTTTTATTAACGAAAACCCGCAATGGCAAAGCACCGCAACGGTTGATGATGAAACGGCTATAGAACTTTTCCATCAGCAGAAATTTGATATTATCCTGCTGATTAATGAGATTGAAGGTGAGTCAGAAAAAAAATTTAATTCTCTTTTTTCTTTCAATAACCCTGATCTTATTTTTATCACACATGTGGGCGATTCTACTGAAATTCTCGCAAATGAAATCCAGGAAGCATTGGATAAAAGAAAGAAACCGGTGAATATTGTCGATGATATTTTTAAAAATAAAAAAGAAGGATAGATTCCCCAAATATTGAACCTTCAACTTTGAACCTTCAATCTATTCCAACTCTTCATCACTAAACGATTGGGAACTAAGATTTATCATACTTCCCATCAGGTCTTTAAACTCTATTTTTCCTTCCAGTACTTTTTTGCTGATCAAAGAAAAAGTAGATAAACCATGTAATACAAATTCCATTAATAAAGCATTTTCTCTTGCATTCGCGCTCGGAAAATGTTTTTTTACCAGGCCATAAAGTCCATCCACTTTATAAAGCAATTGAATTTTATCATCATCCTTCAAATCAAAGGAAATGTTCAGTTGATTGCCTGCATCAAACCATCGGGTGATGGATTTATAAGGATTTTCTTCTACAACCGATTCTCGCGTTTTTCTTTTTTTATAAGTTTCAGGATTGGGGAAATATTTTACAAATTGCGTACGAATGGCTTTTTGCAATAAATTATAAGCCACCTGGTAAGGACCTTCCTGTTCGCCTTCATAAACCAATTCTATTTTGCCGGTAATGGAAGGAATAATTCCTGTAAGATCGCTAATCCAAACCTGCGTTTCTTTTTCTTTATTCCTGATGGCACGTCTTTCAGCAGCGCTCACCGCATTTTCATAAGCGGAAATAGTAAGCCTCGCAGATACTCCACTTTTTTTATCTACAAATTCACTTGCACGCGCTTCGAACGAAACCTGCTCAATCAATCGTTTTACCAAATCGCTTACCTGTACTTTTTTTACCTGGTCGCTGTGCACAGTGGCTTCCTGCTCAGTAATGTATAAAGAATTCTCAATGGTAGTCGGATAATGAGTGAGAATCTGGCTTTCAATTCTGTCTTTCAATGGGGTAACAATAGCGCCACGATTCGTATAATCTTCCGGATTTGCTGTAAAAACAAACATGATGTCCAAAGGCAGCCTTAATTTGAAACCCCTTATTTGCAAATCACCTTCTTCCAAAATATTGAATAAAGAAACTTGTATCCTGGCTTGCAAATCCGGCAATTCATTGATTACAAAAATACCCCGATTGCTTCGTGGAATAATTCCATAATGAATCACTCTTTCATCAGCATAGCTAAGTTTTAAATTCGCTGCTTTTATCGGATCAATGTCCCCGATCAGATCAGCAACACTTACATCCGGAGTAGCCAATTTTTCGCCATATCTGTCGGTACGATAAAGCCATGAAATTGGTGTGTCATCACCCTTTTCTTTTACCAAATCGCGGGCGTATTTGCTCAAAGGTTTAAAAGGATCATCATTTACTTCACTGCCCTGGACCACCGGAATATATTCATCCAGCAAATCAATCATTTGCCGCGCCATACGCGTTTTCGCCTGGCCGCGCAATCCCAAAAAAAGAATGTTATGGCGTGATAACAAAGCTCTTTCTGTGTCAGGAATTACCGAATCTTCATAACCAATAATGCCCGGAAAAGTGATTTCTTTTTTACCGATTTTTTTAATCAGATTATCCCGTAATTCTTCTTTGATTGATTTTGGTTTGTAATTAATTTCTTTTAATTCTCCGAGGGTTTTTATATTTTGTATGTTCATTTTAAATTTTCTTGATTGTCTCTTTTATTCTTCAAATTTACTACCACGTTTCTTCTCTTAGTTTTCTTGCATCAATAAGAAGTCTTTGCATTTTCCAACAAATGAGTATGCCTGATTTTCTTATCCTTTATTTTTTAAATGCTTTTATTTTCTTGGTTTTTAAATCTTTTCTTTGGTTTTTATTGAAGTTACAAACTTATTTCTATCCTGTTAATTCAAATAATTAAATAATGCAATAATCAATAAACAGTCTTCCTCTTTCCGCTTTCGAAATCCCTGAAAATAAAAGCGCCCAATCTATCGAGCGAGGCAAAGAACGCTTTGCCATTATTTGTTTCGGTAAATTCCGTTACAAATCTTTGCAGATACGGATCGCTGGCGATCATGAAAGTGGTGATGGGAACTTTGATTTTTTTACATTGCGCAGCCAGGTTCATGCAACGATTCAGGATTCTTCTGTCAACACCAAAACTATTTTTATAATAGCGCTTTCCTATTTTCAGACACGTTGGCTTTCCATCTGTGATCATAAAAATTTGCTTGTTCGGATTTTTTCTTCTCCTTAAAATGTCCATTGCCAGTTCGAGGCCGGCAACGGTATTTGTATGATAAGGACCAACCTGCAAATAAGGAAGATCTTTGATTTCAACTGTCCAGGCATCATTTCCAAACACAACAATATCCAGCGTGTCTTTAGGATATTTTGTCGTGATCAATTCGCTCAAAGCCATTGCTACTTTTTTGGCTGGAGTAATTCTGTCTTCGCCATACAAAATCATGCTGTGAGAAATATCGATCATCAAGACTGTCGAAGTTTGAGCTTTAAAATCAGTTTCACGGATTTCAAGATCATCTTCCTGCATCATAAAACTTTCAGTTCCGTGATTGATTTGCGCATTGCGGATTGATTCTGTAAAGTCAATTTGTTCTAAAGTGTCGCCAAATTGAAATGGACGGGTTTCAGGATTGATTTCATCGCCATTTCCAGGTTTGAATGTATTGTGATTTCCGGTTTTCGTTTTCTTTAATTTACCAAAGATCTCTTCCAGACTACGTTTACGGATTCCCTGCTCGGTTTTTGGTGTAATTTTTATTTCCCCTTTCTGTTTATTTTCATCAATATATCCCTTGTCTTTCAAATCTTCAATAAAATCGCCCATACCATATTCGTTATTGGTAAGGTCGTATTGTTTATCCAATTCGGTAAGCCAGCTTAAAGCTTCGCCCACATCGCCGCTGGTATAGGTGAGCAATTGCATGAAAATATCCAACAGATTTTGAAAAGG
Organism: Hanamia sp.; assembly: GCA_035475995.1. Classification (GTDB taxonomy): domain Bacteria; phylum Bacteroidota; class Bacteroidia; order Chitinophagales; family Chitinophagaceae; genus Ginsengibacter. Next base: position 3,299 of record DATILZ010000395.1, read on the forward strand.
TGTTTTAGTATTTTCGTTAGGATCGTATTTTGAAAAATGATGTAATCGCATGGGGTTGATGGTTGATGATTGAACTTTGAACCTTGAACTTTGAGCCTTAAAGTTATACTGCAAGTTAATCAACAATTATTTTTTCGAAAAACGGCGCTGTGTTAAAAATAAAAGCTGAAACTCAATTTTTTTATGGAATCGTGGGGCGAAAATAAAAAAGGAGCAACGATGGTTA
>DATILZ010000396.1:0-9120 GCA_035475995.1 Hanamia sp.
TTATGATGCAGGAATTCTAGGTATAAATACCAATATTTATGCGGATAATTCTCTTATCAGTAATTGTGGTAGCAATCTGCAATTGCAGGCTGGTGGTGATTATCGTTTTATAAATTGCACCGTTGTTTCTTATAATACCATTTATGTCGTTCATAAAAATCCTGTTTTGCAAATCTCAAATTCTATCATACAAAACGGCGCTGCTTCTACCGCTCCTTTAAAAGCATTTTTTCAAAATTGTATTTTTTGGGGTGATGGTGGAACGGTTAATGACGAAATCAGTATTGACAAACAAGGCGCTGCAGCTTTCAATGTATCGTTTGATCATATTTTGTATAAAGCAAAAAATGAAATTTCAAATGCTACATTTATTTCTTCTATAAAAAATGAAAACCCGATGTTTGACAGCATCAATGTTTCTAAAAATATTTTTGATTTTCATTTTAATAATAATCCAACTTCTCCCGCTGTGAATGCCGGAATTATGACACCTTTTCTTTACGATTTGGATGATAAAAAAAGAGACGCCAAGCCAGATATCGGATGTTATGAAAGATGAGTTTATCTGAAAAGACTAATTGTAAATATTTGTTTGTTTACTGTAACCGAACTCCCGCTAATAAGTGTCATCATTAATTTCTATCCAATAACCATCAGGGTCTTTGAAATAAATTTGATGAACTCCATCCGGCCTGGTGGTGATTTTGCCAGTGTCGCCATTCCAGTTTCCAAACCATATATTGTTATTCATTAATTTTTTTACAAACACGTCCATCGATGGAACACTGAAACAGATGTGTGAATTTTTATCATGACTGGTAATGCTTCCTGCGCCTTCAATCAGGTGAAGTTGGCTATGTTCGCCAATTTTAAACCAGCTGTGTTTGCCATCGTGAAAAGGTTCAGCTATTTGTGTAAGGCCGATAATGTCTTTATAAAAATCAGTACTTTTTTTGAGGTCAAAAATATAAACCGCCACATGATTTAAAGAAACTGGTTTTTCTTTTTGTGCATTACACGAAAGGCTTATTACCACCAACCCTGTTGCGAAAAAAAACTTTGCGGATCTCAAAAAATTTTTCATTTTACTTTTATTTCTTTAAAAATAAAACAATTGAATTAATCAGAAAGAAAAAAGAGAAACCATAAAAGGATATACGTTTACCTTATTTCTTCAAAATTTATAATCATCGACAATCTCATCCGCTTCAGTAAGTTCTTCTTTCGGTTGTGTAGTCGCCAGCGCGATTACCTTCATTCCTGCTGCTTTTGCAGATTTTATTCCTACTGCAGCATCTTCAAAAACCAAACAATTCGCTGGTTCTACATTAAGCAGTGAAGCTGCTTTTAAATAGATTTCAGGATGCGGTTTTCCTTTTTTTATATGAGCAGAATTTACAACTACATCAAAATATTTTTTTATCGGAATGTTTTCAAACATAAAATCAATATTTGGCTGGATGCCTGATGTTGCGATGGCCACAGGAATATTTTTACTTTTCAATATTTCTAAAAAGTCAATTAATCCGGGAATTGGTTTTATGAATGGCTTGTAAATTTCCCGATATAGCGCTTCTTTATCCAAAGTATGTTTCAATGATTCTTCATCGGTAACTTCTTTCCCAAAAATATACTTAATAGCGTCTTCGTTTGTGCGGCCGTTCATGTTGGCGTTAAACTCTTCTTCGGAAATTTGTTTGCCAATTTTTTCGAGATATTTTTCCCATGTTTGCCTGTGATAAGAATTATTGTCAATCAAAGTTCCATCAAGATCAAAGATGACTGCTTTGGTTTTAAATTTATTTAAAACGCTTTGAACCTTTGACTGGAGCGTACTTTCAGAATTTTGTTTCAATTAGGTTGTTTTTTGTTTAGCAACAAAGTTCAGTTAATTGTCATTGAATCTTTACCCATCATATTTTTATGATTCGTTATCTTTAGAAAAAAAACATGAAAAAGATAATTTATGCGGCATTTTCTCTGTTGTTATTTTCATTTATGATTCCAACCTCAATTTGTAATACAATGAAAAGCGAAACAATTTACCAGTTTAAAGTACCTGCTCTCACAGCCGGAACTATTGATTTTTCACAATTTAAAGGAAAGAAACTATTGATCGTAAACACTGCATCAAAATGTGGAAATACGCCGCAATATGAAGACCTGGAAAATTTATATAATAAATACAAAGACAAACTTGTAATTGTTGGCTTCCCTGCAAATAATTTTGGTTCGCAGGAACCAGGCGACAATAGTGAGATTGCTGAGTTTTGTAAAAAAAATTACGGGGTTACTTTTCCAATGGCAGCAAAGGTTTCGGTAAAAGGCGCGGATATGGCGCCGATATACAAATATATTGTTGGAGTGGCCGAACAAAATGGATTTACCGACCCGATAAAATGGAATTTTACAAAATTTTTGTTTGACGAAAATGGAAAATTTCTCACTGTTTTCTTTAATCGCGATAGATTAATTCCTGATAATTCTGATGCAAAAGGTAAAGAGGCTTATGATAAATTGTTGAGTTATTTGAAGTAAGCGTTTATAACTTTTTAAAAGGCTTAAGGAATAATTGATATCAAAATTGAAAATAAAAACCTGGCATTACTACCAGGTTTTTATCTTTGTAAAATATGCAGTTTAACCAGGTAATTGCGGATAAGCAAACAAAACAACGTCTCAAAGATTTAGTTCAAAAAAACCGCCTTTCTCACGCGCTGTTATTTCTGGGCAGGGAAGGAAGTGGCGCTTTACCCATGGCTATTGCTTTCGCTCAATATGTCCTTTGTGAAAAAGTAAGTAAGAAGCCGGATAAAAATGCAATCTCTTTATTTGGAGAAGAAGAAATTGAGCAAAACCCTGTATTCCTGGAGGACAGTTGTGGCGAATGTTCTTCCTGTATTAAAGCAAATCAGTTAATTCATCCCGACCTGCATTTTTCTTATCCTGCATTAAAAAAAGACAGCAATCATACGCGTGTTTTGAGCACCGATTATATTACAGAATGGCGTCAATTTGTGCAGCAATATCCCTATAACAATGTGGCTGATTGGTTAGATTTTTTAAAAGAAAATTCTAAATCAAAAATTGACAATCCAGCCAACAAACAAGGAAATATCACGGTTTTTGAATGTGACGATATTTCACATAAATTGAGCTTAAAATCTTTTGAAAGTGATTATAAAATCCTGATTATGTGGATGCCTGAGTTTTTGGGTAAAGAAGGAAATAAACTGCTGAAACTGATTGAAGAACCGCCACCGGATACACTTTTTATTTTTGTTGCAGAAGATGAAAATGCGATTTTACCAACCATTTTATCCAGAACGCAATTGGTAAAAATTCCTTCTCTTTCAAATAAAGAAACTGAAGATATTTTGATAAAAAATTATCAGTTAACGACTGAAAAAGCTGCAGAAATAGCGGCAGCATCTGAGGGGAATTTTCGTGAAGCATTACAGTTATTACAAGCGCCCGAAGAAGATTTGCAGGCACAAGTAAGGGAATGGCTTAATATTGTTTTAAAAAACAATGTCGCTTCTCAATTAAAATGGCTGGATGAAATCAGTAAGATTGGGCGTGAAAAACAGAAACAGTTTTTAAAATATTTTATTCATCTACTGGAACAGGCAATTCGTGCCGCATATTTAAATGAAGAGGATTTAGGAATGATTCCGGAAAATGAAAGAGATTTTGCTTTTCGTATCAATAAAATTTGTGGAACAGACGCTCAGGAAGCGATTATAAAGGAATTGAATAATGCCTTTTATTATATAGAAAGGAATGCACATGCCAAAATGTTATTTCATGCGCTTACCATTCGTTTTTTTCACATTATTAAAGATAATTCGCTACTTTTGGTACATTGAGATTTAGAAAACCGTGCAGATGATTTTATAATTTTTTGAAAAGAAGGATTAGGTTTAGGTTTAAATATAAGATGACTGATATTCAACCAGTTAATGATTTTACAATTGTCTTGAACAAAACTTTTTTGTAAAATTTTCACACAAAGCAGAAAAAAATTGTACTGCATCTGGCTCAAATTCTCTTTTTTATTTTATTAATTAATTACTTTTTTAACTATTTATATGGGATGTACGAGTTGTGGAACCGGAAAGCCAAATGGATGTAAAAGCAATGGTGGATGTAGTACAGGTGGTTGTAACCGGTTAAATGTATATGATTGGCTTGCTAATTTGCCAATAGATGACATGGAAAGCGCCTGTCGTGTATTAGAAGTTTCATTCAACCAGGGAAGCCGAAAGGATTTTTATAGAAATAATACGACTAATATTTTTACTAAAGGAGATATCATAGCAGTAGAAGGGGTAAGTGGTTTTGATGTAGGAACAGTGAATCTTACGGGAGAGCTGGTTAGACTTCAATTAAAAAAGAAAAGGATCGATGAAAATAGTACTGATATAAAAAGGGTTTTAAGATTAGCAACAGATAATGATATTGCGAAATGGAAAGAAACCAAATTGCGGGAAAGACAGGTGCTTATCAGGAGCCGTGCAATTGCCCGGCAATTAAAGGTTGACCTTAAAATGTCGGAAGTAGAAATTCAGGCTGATGCCAGGAAAGCTACCTTTTATTATATTGCTGATGAACGCGTTGATTTTCGTGAGCTAATTCGCATTTATGCTACTGAATTTAAGGTGAAAGTGGAAATGAAACAAATAGGCGCACGACAAGAGGCTGGTAAGGTGGGCGGAATTGGAAGTTGCGGACGTGAACTTTGTTGTAGTACATGGCTAACAGATTTTAAAAGTGTTAATACAAATGCGGCTCGTTATCAAAACCTTAGCATTAATCAAACTAAACTAAGCGGTCAATGTGGTCGTCTAAAATGTTGTTTAAATTATGAATTAGATACATATCTTGATGCTTTACAGCATTTTCCTGATGATGCAGATGTGATTGAGGTAGCAAAAGGACGCGCTTTCTTAGTTAAAAAAGATATTTTCAGAAACCTGATGTGGTACACGATGGCGGATAGTACCAAACATTATCCCTTAACTATTGAAACTGTAAAGAAAATAAAAGAGCAAAACAGCAAAGGGATTAAACCTGAAGCATTAGAAACCGTAGAAATAGTAAGTGGAAAACCAAAAGACGTGGAACCTGAATTCGTAGATGTAGTTGGACAAATAAGCCTTAAATCACTGGATAAAAATAACCGAAAAAAGAAAGATAATGAGCGCTATGGCAATGTGACAGATAAAGGAACGGCAAATAGAAGGCAGCCTAAAAAGCCTGCACCAGGAAAACCTGCACAAAATTCACCGAATCAGAAAAATACCCCTCAGGCATATAATAACAGGAATAACAACAGAAACCGATCTCCTAAAAAAGATTGAGAAAAGAGTTATTTTAAATTTTTGTCTTGAAAGGAAGTATAAGGAAGGAACAAAAACAGAAATTCTGATGTTTCTTGTTTTGCTGAAGTTCTTTTCAGTTATTTATAATATTGCTGATTTTCAATTTCCTCTTTTACAATATCAGGTACCAGATACCTTATTGATTTGTTTTCCCGAATCATTTCTCTGATGTTAGTACTGGAAATCTGAAGAAGAGGCGCCTTCAATAACATGATATTTTCAGTAAGCATTTCAGTGTTAACCTTAAACCCCGGTCTTTCATAAATAATTATTGAATAATTTTTCAATAAAACATCAGCGTTTTTCCACTTTCCAATATTTTGAAAACTATCACTTCCTATTAGCACTGAAAATTCATAATCCGGATATTTATCTTCCAAATAAGTGAGGCTGTCAATTGTAAATGACGGAATCGGTAATTTGAATTCAATATTAGAGGTCCGCAATTTTTTTTCACCTTCAATTGCAAGATCAATAAGGTGTTTACGATGATGCTCATTAATTAAAGAGCTTTTTTCCTTAAAAGGATTCTGTGGAGAAACAACAAACCAAATGCGATCGAGAGAAGTATAATTTGCCACATAATTTGCAATGATCAAATGCCCGTTATGTATCGGATTAAAGGAACCAAAATACAATCCAATTTTCATTATTAAGTTTTAAGAGTTTCAATTTCGTCCACAAAAATTTGTTCCGCTTCGTCCAATCTTAAACTTAATGAGTATCCTGCAACGAGAATATAAATAGGGTCACCAAGAGGAGCTTTCTTCCAAACTGTTACTTCTTCTTCCGGAAGACAACCCATTTCCATTAACTTTAAGATAATTTCATGATTTTCAAAAGACTTAATTTTTACTTTTGTTCCTGTTTTTACTTGAGATAATTTCATAGTTGCAAATTTCACTTAAAAATTCTTTAGCACTTTAAAAATTCAGATTTGAGCACAATAACTTTTACTCATCATAGTGTACCTGCTCCTATAAAAGACAAACTTTTTGCTAAAACGTTTCTTGCTACTGTTTTTGCTCAAGAAAAGATTGCATTTAAATCCATCTCGTATATTTTCTGTCCGGATGAGTATTTGCTAAAATTAAACAAGCAATATCTGAATCATGATACTCTAACCGATATTTTAACATTTAATCTTTCCGGAGTTTCTTTGTCACTTGTAGCCGAAATTTATATAAGTGTGGAAAGAGTAAAAGATAATGCACAAATTCATGAAACCGGCTTTATGGAAGAGCTATACCGTGTAATGATTCATGGAATCCTGCATTTATGTGGTTATAACGATCACACTGTCCAGGAAAAAGAAGAAATGAGAAAAAAAGAAGATTACTATCTACAACAATCTGATTTATTTTAACGTTCCACGTGGAACCTTTCATTTTAAAAGCTTAGCTTTTGTTTCACGTGAAACAATTATTCATTAAAAATCGAATGTGGTATTTTTGCAAAATGTTTCAGAAATATGATGTAATTGTTGTTGGCGCAGGACATGCAGGGTGTGAGGCAGCCGCAGCTGCAGCAAACCTTGGAAGTAAGGTTTTGCTGATAACCATGAACATGCAAAATATGGCTCAAATGAGTTGTAATCCTGCAATGGGAGGCATAGCTAAAGGTCAGATTCTGCGTGAAATAGATGCAATAGGTGGCTATTCAGGAATTGTGTCTGATGAAAGTATGATTCAATTCAGAATGTTGAATAAAAGTAAGGGGCCTGCTATGTGGAGTCCGCGCACCCAAAATGATCGCATGCTCTTTTCCAGCAAATGGAGGATAATGCTTGAAAACACTTCAAACCTTGATTTTTACCAGGACTCTGTTATTGGTTTAACAAAAAAGGGAAATGAAATTACGGGCGTGAAAACATCTCTTGGACATCATATTCTGGCAAAATCTGTAGTTCTCACAAATGGCACTTTTTTAAATGGTGTTATTCATATTGGCGAAAAGCAATCCCGGGGAGGAAGAGTAGCAGAAAAAGCATCTATTGGTATTACAGAGCAACTGGTAGAATGGGGATTTGAGAGTTCACGTTTGAAAACAGGAACGCCACCTCGCGTTGATGGCCGTTCATTGGATTATTCCAAAATGGAAGAACAAAAAGGGGATGAAACGATTGTAGGCTTTTCTTTCATAAACAGTAAAAAGCCAAACAAACAAAGAAGTTGTTGGATTACCTATACCAATAAAAAAGTTCATGATATTTTAAGAACAGGATTTAATGAAAGTCCAATGTTTCAAGGAAGAATAAAAGGAATAGGCCCACGATACTGTCCCAGTATAGAAGATAAAATTAACCGTTTTGCAGAACGGGAAAGACACCAGTTATTTATAGAGCCTGAGGGATGGGAAACAGTGGAAGTGTATGTAAATGGGTTTTCTTCATCACTGCCGGAGGAAGTTCAATTTCAGGCGCTGAAACAAGTTCCTGGTTTTGAGAATGTAAAGATGTTTCGTCCCGGTTATGCTATTGAATATGATTATTTTCCTCCCACACAATTGAAACGAAACCTTGAAACCAAATTCGTAAAAAACTTATTCTTTGCCGGACAAATAAACGGAACAACCGGATACGAAGAAGCGGCTTGTCAGGGATTAATCGCCGGAATTAACGCACATCAATCTATAAATAATCAGAAAGAATTTATTCTTAAAAGAAATGAAGCATATATCGGTGTGCTGGTTGATGACCTGATTAATAAAGGAACCGATGAGCCTTATAGAATGTTTACAAGCCGTGCAGAGTATCGAACTTTATTACGTCAGGATAATGCAGATTTGCGTCTAACAGAAAAAAGTTTTAGAATCGGTTTGGCCTCACAGGAAAGAATGGACAAAGTGATTGAAAAGAAAAAAGAAATAAAGGAAATTATTGAAGTGCTGCAACAAACAAAAGTAGATCCGACAGAAATTAATAACTTTTTGCTCGGGAATGAATCTTCGGCTATTTCAGAAAAAATAAAAGCTTCACAGATTTTATTAAGGCCAGGGATTGGTTTGCAAAATTTAATAGATTCTGTTTCAACTCTTCAAAAAAAATTAGGCGGTTTTACTAAAACTTGTATAGAGCAAGCGGAGATACAGGTAAAATATGAGGTTTATCTTCAGAAAGAAGAAGAACTGATCAGTAAGATGAGCGCTCTTGAAGATCAGGTAATTCCTGATAGTTTTAATTATGAGAACATTTCTTCTCTTTCAAATGAAGCAAGACAAAAATTTAAAAAAATAAGGCCACAAACACTTGGACAGGCCAGCAGAATCAGTGGTGTAAACCCAAGTGATGTTCAGATACTCATGGTTTATATGGGCCGGTAATTTACGTGTGTGCATAACCGTTATATTAATAATTTATGAAGCTTAAGTTAACAAACCATCTTTCAAAAAGTGAAGTGTTCCAACAAATTCTAGCCTACCTGGAACAACACGGATTTACAGTAATCAAATCTGATGAAACCCGCCCCTGGGGTGGATTCTTTGTAATAGACGAAAGTCAATCACAAAAATTTATTGATTTTTTTTTCATGAATGTGCCAGATTCTGATAAAAGCAATGAGGGGAAAATCAGCCCCAAAATTCTGATTGTTGAAAAAAGTAAAAGACTTAGCTGGCAATATCATCACCGCCGCGCGGAACTATGGAAAGTTATTTATGGAGAAGTGGGTATAATCACAAGTGAAACTGACGAGGAAAGAGATATTCAAACAAAAAAAGAAGGTGATATTATCGTTTT
>DATILZ010000397.1:0-5152 GCA_035475995.1 Hanamia sp.
GATTATTATAATAGAAAAACCAGCGACCTTCTTACGAATCTTTCTCTTCCAAGCTATACTGGTTTCAGTTCTGTAAGAACTAACAACGGCACTTTGCAAAATACCGGTTATGAGTTTAATGTAAATGCAAGGGTGATTGATAATCCAAATGGACTCAAATTGAATATTGGAGCAAATGCTTCTTATGTGCAAAACAAAATTTTGCAGTTACCTTATAATGGCCAGGCTAATAACAGGCAAGGCGGACTGCAGGTATTTGATCCAAAATCGGGACAACTTATCTGGGTAGGCGGTTTACAGGAAGGGCAGGCGATTGGTGATATTTATGCTTTCAAACAAGTATCTATCTTTAAAGATGCAGGCGAGATAGCGAAAGTAGCCGGAAGCAGAGTGGACCTTGTGGCAGGTATCAGCGGGACGAATTCAAGTTATGGTAGCGGCAAAATAACTCCCGGTGATGTAAACTGGTTGGATGTTGATAAAAACGACACGATTGATTCGAGAGACCAGGTTAAAATCGGTAATATTTATCCGAAATGGACTGGCGGTTTTAATGTGAATCTTGCGTATAAAAATTTCTCACTCTATAGCAGGTTTGAATTTGCCCTGGGACATACCATATATAATGATTTAGTTGCAAGGACATTGGGAAATTACCAGGGAACATTTAATTATATTGAATTGCAGAAACAGGCATGGTCTCCAACCAATCCGAATACTGATATCCCGAAAGTCTATTATGCTGATCAGGTGGCGGCTCCTTTAGGCAAAAAGAATTATACGCGAATCAATAATGCTAACGCGAATCTTAACAGCAATAATTCACAGTTTTATGAAAATGGAGATTATTTAGCCTGCAGGGAAATTACACTTTCTTATGATTTTCCCCGCTCCATATTATCTAAATCAAAAGTGTTATCACAGTCAAGAGTTTATGTAAGCTTGGATAATATGTTTTACATTACCAAATTTACCGGCCCTACACCTGAACCTCCGGTATCTCCCGGATCTTCTACAATTACCGGCGTTTATCAGGGCACTTATCCTACACCACGAACAATTGTACTGGGAGTGCAGGTTTCATTTTAATAACTATCAAATTCATTCAATTATGAAAAAGAAAATAATTTTAATACTTTCAGCTTTAGGGTTGATGTTAGCAATTAATTCGTGCAGCAAAAAATTAGATTTAGCACCGGTCAGCAGTATTAGTGATGCAAACTTCTGGCAAACACCCGACCAGGTAGATGCATTTGTAGCTGGTATTCACACAGCTTTTAGAAATAATGTCGGCGCGTTTGAAAGCCTTGGTGAAATGCGTGCCGATATTTTTGGTACAGATCCCGGCTCAAGTTCTGCTTTTACAGGTGAAGCTACCCAGGGCTTGGAAAAACTTTGGACAAATAACCTTGATGCCAATAACCCGGGGGTAAGTAATTTCGGTAATTTTTACTTCAATATTAATCAGATTAATTTACTGATAAAAAAACTGAATACCACTAACCTGGTAACACCTGCTAACAAGAACTATTACCTTGGGATAGGTTATGGAATGAGGGCTTTTTATTATTTCCAATTATACAGAAGCTGGGGAAATGTGATTATACAAACAGAACCAGTTGTCAGAATTGATAGTTTCAATCTGGCAAAACCAGCTTCCAGTGCAGATTCTGTAATGGCATTGATAAAAAGTGATATTGATAATTCAGTAAATAGCTTTGGAAGTGATTATTCTTTCAGACAACAAAAAGGATATTGGTGTAAGTCAGCAACATTAATGCTGAAAGCAAATGTCTATCTGTGGACAAGTTACAGAGCTGGAGGAACAGCGGATGCAACAGTTGCAGAAAATGCGCTAACCGACATACAAACAAATGTTTCGGGTTTATCACTGCTTCCTTCGTATGCAAACGTTTTTGCTAGCAGTAATAGAGGAAACAGTGAAATAATTTTTGCCAGCCGGGATTTATTGAATGAAGCTAACCTTCCGTTTGCCAATACCTTTTTCCCACAAGCAGGCCTGCTTGCTAATTTTTATGATTCATTAAATAACAGAAAATTTAATGTAGCGACTGATAATTGGGGAGGCCTATTGCGCGCTCCTGTAAAAATTTCTACTTATAGAGAATTTAGTGATTTAGATTCCAGAAAATTTGTTTCCATACAGGCAGCTTATAACAAAGTAGGCGGTACATATCAAATCGCAGGCGCTTTTGCAAACAAATACCAGGGTGAGCAAAGTGCTGGTGCAAGAGTATTTACAAATGATTACCCTATTTATCGTTACGCGGATTTGTTACTATTAAAAGCTGAAGCGGAAGTTATTCTGGGGCAGGATCCAACGAATGAAATAAACCTGGTAAGAGCAAGGGCTTATGGATCGAATTATAATGCAGCGACTATCGGTTATCCCAATCAGGAAATTGATGCTGATCCAAAAGAAGCGATTCTGCAGGAACGTTTCTACGAATTTATTTTTGAGGGAAAACGTTGGTATGATTTAAGAAGAATGGGAGACCAGTATGTATATCAATTTACAAATATAACTCCTAATCAATCTTATAAATTACTTTGGCCAATTGATCGTAGTACATTAACAAACAATCCGGCTTTGAAGCAAAATCCCGGATACCCGGCATTTTAAGCTTCATTCAGATTTTTCACACAATTGAAAACAATCCAAACAGGGGGTATTTTTATGCCCTGTATTTTTTCTTTTTTAATTTTTTAAATAAATGAATACATTTTCTATAAAACATCTTGAAGGACTGGTCGCCGCTCCCTTCACTCCAATGAAAAAAGACGGCTCCTTAAATACATATCTAATTCCTTCATACTACCAGTTTTTAAAACAAAATAAAGTTACCGGCGCTTTCATTTGCGGCTCTACCGGCGAAGGAGTTTCGCTGACGATGCAGGAGAAAAAAGATTGTACAAAAGCCTGGGCTGATTGTACAAAAAATGACAGCGATTTTAAAGTCATGCTACTTGTTGGTGGCACCTGTATTGCTGATTGTGTCGAACTGGCAAAGTATGCGCAAGAAGCTGGCATATATGCTGTTTCATTTACTGCACCATTTTATTTTAAACCTGCTGATGCTGCTACTCTTGCTGCATGTTGTAAAGAAATTGCTGATGCCGTTCCGGAAATGCCATTTTATTATTATCATATTCCGGTGCTTAACGGCGTTGGTTTTCCTATGATTGACCTGTTAAAAAATGTGGCAGGAAAGATTCCAAACTTTGCGGGAATCAAATATACCCATGAAGATTTTATGGATTTTCTTTCCTGCCTGCATTTTCAAAATGGAAAGTATGATATGCTTTGGGGAAGAGATGAAAATATGCTTTCCGCATTAGCTGTAGGCGCAAAAGGCGCAGTAGGCAGCACTTTCAATTATGCAGCGCCATTGTATTATGATTTGATCGATGCCTTTAAAAGTAACGATTTAAAGAAAGCCCAATCGTTGCAACAACAATCTATTGACATGATTTATTTATTAGGAAAATATGGTGGCATTGCTACCGGCAAAGCCTATATGAAAGTTGTCGGTGTTGATTGTGGCGAATTCCGTTTGCCTGTAAAAAATATGAATGGCGAGCAGTTTGAATTGTTCAAAAAAGATGTGAATCAATTAAATTTTAGTAGCTTTTGCTCCATGAAACCATCATAAATAATGACTCGTCCGTTTGCCTTTCTAATTTCAATTTTTATATTGATGACTTTTTATTCATCGGCTCAAAAGCCCGTGCTTACTATATCCTGGGAAAAAATTGCAGGTGTTCCTGATGCCGGTGATGCAAAGACATCACTTGGACTTGCTGGTGCGATTATTGGAGTAAATAATGATCTGTTGATTGTTGCAGGAGGTTCAAATTTCCGCGGTAAACTTCCGTGGGAAGGGGGGAAGAAGGTTTACTATGACAACATTTTTGTTTTGGAGAAAAAAGGAAATGAATATTGCTGGAAAAAGAATGTAAAATCCGTTCTTCCAGAACCAGTTGCTTATTGCGGAAACGCATCCACTTCATCAGGAATTGTATACATTGGTGGAGAAAATGAAAATGGAATTTCCAACAAATGTTTTTTATTGAAATGGAATGAAAAAGGAAATGCGGTTGATGTAAAACCATTACCAGATTTGCCTTTACGGCTAACAAATGTTGCTGTTACAAATATTGATGACATTGTTTACGCTGTCGGTGGTGATGAACAAAAAAACTCTTCCAAGAGTTTTTTTTCTTTGGATTTAAAAGATGAAACTCTTCGTTGGAAAAGACTTCCTGATTTTCCCATCGCTTTGGCGAATGCAACAGCCATTGCCCAAAATTCAAAATCAGGAGAAAAAATTTTTGTCATTGGAGGAAGGTCTAAAACACCGTCAGGAATCAGTGAATTGCACAACACACTGTTTGCTTTTGATATTCGGAAAAATGAATGGAAAACCTGCGCAGATATTTCTGATGGTGAGCATACTACCAATCTTTCAGCCGCATCAGGAGTGGCTTTGGGCGATGATGAGATTTTAATTACCGGTTTTGATAACGGAAAAATATTTCATCAGATTGAAACATTAATTTCAAAAATCAACGATGCAAAAACTGATGAAGAAAAACAAGAATTGACTGAAGAAAAAAACAATTTAAGTATTCATCACAAAGGGTTTGATAAAAGCTTATTGCTTTATAATACTAACAGTGATGCATGGACGAAAATCGGTGAATTGTCTTTCCCGGCGCATGTTACAACCACTGCTGTAAAATGGGGAAATGATATTATACTTTCCAATGGAGAAATAAAACCGGGAGTGAGAACGCCGGATGTGATGATGGGAAAAATTTCAAAAAAGGAAAATTCACAATGATCCTTTAAAGCTCTTTATGCAGGAGAACAAAAACTATAAATGGATTCTTGTCGCCTTACTTTGGGTAGTGGCCTTGTTGAATTACATGGACAGGCAAATGCTTTCCACCATGAAGCCTTCTATGCAAATAGATATTCATGAGCTTCAATCGGCTACCAACTTCGGTTACCTGATGGGAATCTTTTTATGGGTGTATGGTTTTATGAGCCCTGTGTCCGGAATTATCGCTGATAAGTTCAACAGGAAATGGCTAATTGTAGGAAGTTTGTTTATATGGTCCGGAGTTA
>DATILZ010000398.1:0-6499 GCA_035475995.1 Hanamia sp.
TCTCAATACACACGGGCCAGATCACTGTTGGAGGAGATTTTAATAAATCCTTCCTGCAGCATATCCTCAGCATCCTCTCTGTTGCGGGCATAACGATAGCAAACACCAAGCATTCGCGGACTAAATCGGTTATAAAGAGCCTCCTGCGCGATTGAAAGGTTATCAAGACAGCCTTGAACCATGATCTCTTCTGTCATAAATTGCTTGTTTAACCCTACTAAGATAAGACAATTATTTACGCAAAATGCTGCATGGAAATAAGTTTTTTGAAATAAAAAATTTTAAAACTTAATTTTTTGTGAATTTTAAGGAAGTATAATTGCAGTTTATTTCTTTCTTTTCAAACTGTCTGCCGGATATTTTGCTTCCATTTCTTTCATCGAACTGGCAGCCCAGTCTTCTAATAGCTGTTTTTGCTGTGCATTTAGAACTGCATCACGATGAATAAAGGTATAAGAAGACAAAGGCATCTCGCCCTTTTGTACCTGTTCGCCGATCTCTTTGAATTTTCTATATTGTTTTGCTGCGGGATAGGTAGAAAAAATGGAAAAATTTACTTCTTTTTTGCCATCATTGAAATGATTGCTCAATATCCAGGCGCCGGGCTGTACATGCCAGTACCAGGGATATTTAGTGGTATTGCTGTGGCAATCGTAACATGAAACGTTTAAAATTTGCCGTACATTTTCGGGAACGTCAAATTTGGCTGCAATTTCATTGGTTGCAATTTCTTCACTGCTATTTTTTGCCGGACGAATAAATTGAATTATTATAAAAACGATTATTAAAATAATCAACACGACTTTTAGTATTCTTCTCATAAAAAAAATTTCAAAAATTATTTCCCGTCAATCAAAATTTTACCAGTCATTTCTTTTGGTATCGGCAATTTCATCATGGTTAAAATAGTTGGAGCAATATCTCCTAATTTTCCCGGATGAATGGTTCCATGCCATTCTTTATCAATTATAAAAAGTGGAACGAGATTTTTGGTATGTGCGGTATTTGGTGTTCCATCTTCATTTACAATATAATCTGCATTGCCATGATCGGCAGTAAGAAAAATCGTATAATTACTTTCTAAAGCAGTTGTTACGATTTCCTTTACGCATTTATCCACTGTTTCCACAGCTTTTATCACTGCATCCCAAACTCCTGTATGCCCAACCATATCTGCATTTGCATAATTTAAACAAATAAAATCAGCAGATTGTTTTTTTATTTCAGGAAGCAGAGCATCTGTTACTTCATAGGCGCTCATTTCAGGTTTAAAGTCATAAGTAGCTACTTTTGGAGAAGGAATCATAATTCTTCTTTCTCCTTCAAAAGGCACTTCCCGGCCTCCGCTGAAGAAAAAAGTAACATGCGGATATTTTTCAGTTTCAGCAATGCGAATCTGACTTTTATTATTTTGAGCCAACACATCTCCGAGCGTATTTACCAGATCATCTTTTTGAAAAATAACATGGATATTTTTGAAAGTATGCTCATAAAGCGTCATTGTGGTATAATTCAGATTCAATGGCTTCATATTATAATCAGGAAATGCAGTTTGCGTAAGCGCTTCCGTAATTTCACGACACCTGTCGGTACGGAAATTAAAACAAATTACCGCATCGCCATCCATCATTTCTGAATCTGGGGTATCTGCATTAATAATTGGTTTCAAAAACTCATCGGTCACATTATTTTGATAAGAATCGGTTACAGCAGAAAAAATATTAGTAGTTAATTCTCCGGTTCTATGCACGATTGCGTCATAAGCAACTTTGATCCGTTCCCATCTTTTATCGCGATCCATTGCATAATACCGGCCCACAATGGTGGCAATTTTTCCGGTAGTTTTATCAAGATGTTGTTGTAAATCCTCTAAAAAATTGATCCCGCTTTTCGGATCAGTATCACGGCCATCAGTAAACGCATGAATAAAAACTTTTTCCAATCCGTGTTCTTTGCAAATTGTAGTAATGGCTTTTAAATGATTAATATGAGAATGTACGCCTCCATTGCTCACAAGTCCCATCAAATGAAGCGCGCGATTATTGTCTTTTGCATAATTAATACTTTGCAAAAGAGCCGGATTTTTGGCAAATTCACCGTTTTCGATGGCTACATTTATGCGTTCCAATTCCTGGTAAACGATTCTGCCGGCTCCCAAATTCAGATGCCCTACCTCACTGTTTCCCATTTGCCCTTCTGGCAAGCCTACGGCTCTTCCACATGTAATTAAAGTAGTGTGTGGATATTTGTCATAAAGAGAACTTACAAAAGGAGTTTTTGCATTTTGAATCGCATCGCTTTCTTTTTTCTGGCCAAGGCCCCAGCCATCCATTATTACCAGAATTACTTTTTTTGCTTCCATTTTTCAAAACTAATTATTCATATTTATATAATCATAACAATTTCAAAATCATAGTATAATTTTATCATTTGGCACGTTTTTCGTAAAAACAGAGGCAAATCAATTTTCCATGAAAAAATATCTACTTTTTTTATGTGTTTGCATTGTTTTGTCATCGTTTATTACCATCTCTTTTACCCAAATAGTCAATGCATTAAAATCCGGTGATGCCAATGAAGTATCTAAATATTTAGACAATACAGTGGAAATCACTCTACCTGAATCGACCAAATCCTACAGTAAAAATCAGGCACAGCTTGTATTACGCCAATTCTTTAGCAGCAATCCTGTAAAAGACTTCAAGGTAATTCACGAAAGTGAAAATGCAGGTTCACAATATTGTATTGGCAATTTAACGACTAGCAATGGTGATTTTCGCACAACCATTTATATGAAACAAAAAGGCGATAAACAATTGGTTCAGGAAATGCGTTTCGAAAAATGATTTGAAGCAAAGAGGAATTGAGTTTATTTATTTGTTTGTGGAAATGAACAATAGAAAGCGATGATTCTTTTTTACTGTCGTCAGCAATTCGGTTATGCTGTGCGGCAAAAATCTTTCAAGTTTAAAACAGCTTTCAAAGCTAAATGAATTGATTAAAATATAAATAATATCTATCATTTTACTTCATTTTGTTTTATTTCTTTATCAAAAAATTGCACATAAATAATGACTTTCGCATTTGCAAACAGTCTTCTTTTCTAATCGGGTAAAAAAGCAAAAAGCAAAAATTATTATTACCTTCGCAAACAATTTTTTACTTCTCACATAATTTATTGTAAAGGAATTTTTTTAAACAAAAAATAAATGAAAATAGTCAAAAGACTACTATTTGTTTTGTTCACAATACTTTTTTGTTCAAACCAACTGCACGCTCAAAATAGTTTATTCGACCTTCAGGACCTGAGCCAGGTCAAAATAGATGATTTAAGTGACAGTCAATTAATTTTATTCCAAAAGAAAGCGATAGAATCTGGCATTACACAGCCTCAATTATATAAGATGGCTACTGAAAAAGGACTGCCCGATGCTGAATTATCGAAACTGCGCCAAAGGATGCAAAATTTAACTTCTGAAAAAAAAATAGTCCAAAGCTATAATTCAAAGGTCGGAGAAAATGACGAAATAGCTCATAGCTATGATAGCTCTGAACATTCTATGCCGATGCAAAAATTTCAGAATGATGAAACGATTTTTGGTTCAGAACTTTTTACATCTAATAGCTTGGTTTTTGAACCAAACCTTCGCATTCCCGCACCTGCCGGCTATGTTTTAGGCCCGGACGACGAACTCGTTATTTCGGTTTACGGTTTTAGTGAAAAAAAATATAATTTAACCGTAAATGAATCGGGAGAAATATATATTGCGAATGTTGGGCCGGTTTATGTAAATGGTTTGAGTATTGAACAAGCATCTGAAAAAATAAAATCGAAACTTGCTTCTACAATTTACAGGGCAATCAATACAGGAAAAACTAAAGTACAGGTAACTCTTGGTAAAATCCGAAGCATTCGTGTAACGGTTATCGGACAGGCAAAAAAACCCGGAACTTTTACTGTTTCATCTTTAACAACGCTCTATAATATTCTTTATTTATGCGGCGGTCCCACTTCAATGGGTAGTTATCGTGATATACAAATTATCCGTGGCAACCAGCTAAAAAGAACCGCAGATTTGTATGATTTTTTGCTGGAAGGAAACCAAAAAGATAATATCATTTTACAGGAAGGTGATGTGATCAGAATCCCTTATTATAAAAACCGGGTGACAATTAGCGGAAACGTAAAAAGAGAAGGCAAATTTGAAATGTTAGACAATGAATCGTTTAGTAATCTTTTAAAATATTGTGGTGGCTTTGCGGATAACGCCTACAAAGGAAACGTAACGGTTGTAAGGGTTACAGAAACTGAGAAAAAAATAATAGACTTGAATGCCAGCCATTTCAGTTCTTTTAAAATAAATAGCAGCGACCGATACATAGTAGGAAAACTGCAAGACGAATTTGGAAACCGAATTAGCATCACCGGATCAGTTTTAAGACCGGGTCCTTACGAGTTAACTCCCGACCTGACCATAAATTCATTGATTGAAAAAGCCGGGGGTTTAAGAAGGGACGCTTATACAAATCGCATTTCTATTTTCAGGTATTTGAAAAACAAAATGCCTACCATACTTTCTGTTGATCTGGATTTAGTAAATGATTTAAAGGCAAAAGTTTTCTTGGTTAAGGATGATTCGATTGCCATTCATTCGATTTTTGAATTTCAGGATAGCAATTATATTTCTGTAGAAGGCAATGTGAGAAAACCCGGAATCGTGCCATGGAGAGAAAATATTTCTTTGAGGGATGTTTTGCTTTCGGTAGGCGGCGTTTCTCAGTTTGGCGATTCTGCCACAATAGAAATATCCAGGAGGATCCGAAATGCAAAAGTGGATAAGGCAAATCATAGTGAAAGCCGGATCTTCACTATTGATCTGGCAAATAAAAATGATCCGGCTGAGGACGTTTTATTACAACCTTATGATCTGGTAATTGTAAAAACACTTCCAGGTTATAGCCCTCAACGAACTGTACTTGTGTTGGGTGATGTAAAGAGCCCAGGCCGATACGGACTACAGAAAAGTGGTGATAAAATAAGTGATGTAATTGAAAGAGTTGGTGGTTTTAAAGCATCGGCAGATAGTTCGTCTATTACTATTCGCAGAAGTATTAAATCCAATCTGACTGCTTCAGAACGAGAAAAGCTTTTTCAGCGTATACTCAATATCAATCCGGATAGCATTTCCCTTCATCCACGGTTAAAAGATGAATTGTATAAATCCTACGATTTGATAAGTGTTGACCTTGCTAAGGCCCTTGCTAATCCCGATAATTCTGAAAACCTAGCTTTAGAAGACGGGGATATTCTTACCATTGATAGAAATTCCAGTTTGGTACGCATATCCGGTGAGGTTTACAACCCTACTATCATTCCTTTTAAAGAAAATAAGAGTTTAAAATATTATATACAGCAGGCAGGTAATTTCACACCTTATGCAAGAAAAACAGGCTCTTTGGTAATATATCCGGATGGGAAAGCTGTTTCAGTAAAACATTTTTTGTTTTTTAAGTCTTATCCTTCGGTAACGGCAAGATCAGAGATTTTTGTACCGCAAAAGGTAAAAAGTAACAGATCCAAAATTTCAATTGGCGAGTGGTCTGTAGTTTTATCTTCGCTAGCTCTTTTAACAAACGTGATTTTCAACATGAGCAAATAAAAACTTATGGATGCTGTAAATATAAAAACCAATCACCGAAATACCTCAGAAGAAACAGCAGTACGTGATTCAGAAAGTGTTATTACAATGAAAATATTAAAGTATATCATTTCTAAATCGTGGTTATTTCTTATCATTGGTTTAGCAGGCGCTATTGCAGGTTATTTCTATGCTGGGAGGCAAAAAACTGTTTACCAAAGCTATCTTTCATTTGCACTTGACGAAGGCGGTTCAGAAGGTGGGGGAATGTCTACTGCAATGGGCCTTGCTGCTCAGTTTGGAATTTCTCTTGGAGGAGCGCAGGACGTTTTTACCGGCGATAACATTCTCCAAATAATGCAAAGCAGGAGGCTTATAGAAGATGTATTACTTTCTGTCGATACATTTAACAACAAGCCATATACACTCATTGAGTACTATCTTCAGAATCAAGGACATAAGAACATAAAACAACCTGAGATTCATTTTTATCCGGCACAGTCGCGCAGCTCATTTACCTATGCACAAGATAGCGTACTTTACAATACTTTTTTAGCTTTTAAAAAATATTATATAATAGCAAGAAGACCGAATAAAAATCTGAATATTTATGAATTAATGGTTACCAGTGAAAATGAAAAATTTTCAAAGAATTTTACCGATAAGCTGATTGAAAAAACTAATCTTTTTTATACAGATATCCGTAGTAAAAAAGCAAAAGAAACACTAACTATCTTAGAAAAAGCTTTGCCAACTGTGAAAGGGAAATTAGATGTGGCAATTACAAACAAGGCTTCTACGCAAGATGAGAATTTGAATACCGCTTTTGCTAATGCGCAGGTGCCGTTATTAAAGGAACA
>DATILZ010000399.1:0-3859 GCA_035475995.1 Hanamia sp.
AAACCATAGGCCTGCCTAAAAGCTTTGCTAATAAATCTTATTAGAACCGCCCTTTTCAATAAATATTTTTGCGCTTATTTTTAATTGCTGCAATTTGTAAAGCAATGGATTAATGTCGAATTCGTGTTTAAACTGATATTACCTAAATTTTACAATTCCTCAGCGAAAAATTGTAACTAAATCATAGTTCAGCGGCTCAGTTTTTAAGAAAGTTGATGAAGATTTTCACAGCAGGTTGTTGTATAAATTTCAGCAGGTTGTTGTATAAATTTTCAAATAATAGTGAAAATGTTATTTCCGTATTTTAATCTTAAAAATGAAAACTATGAAAAAAGTATTGTTTTTTTTAGCTATTGCAGCTATTTCGTACTCTGCCAGCGCGCAGATTGATTCCACTTCACAGGCGGGGCAGTATCAATCTAATAAATCCTATGGCAGTGATTATGGTAAAACAAGTTTTTGGACTATTGCCATAAATCCTTCAATGCCTATTGGCCATTTCAATACCTATTCAAGTTTCGGCCTCGGTGGCTATCTTGGATGGGAATACAAAACTTCCAGGAGTTTGGGTATCACTTTAAATGCCGGTTATATTGATTATTTTGGTAAAAATACAAACGGTATTAAATATTCTGATTTTAATTACATACCACTTTTAGCGGGACTTAAATTTTATTTTGGTGGAGGTAGCTTTTATTTACATCCTGAAGCCGGCGCAGGCTTTGGCACTTCAGGCCTGGGTACCAGCTTTTGGTATGGTGCAGGTTTGGGAGATAGATTATCTAAAACAATTGACCTGGAACTTAAATATGTAGGATGGCACCAAAATCTTGTTAATAACGGCTCAGGTGGTACTTACGGAAGTTCCGGAGGCTCCGGAGGTAATGGCGGTGGAGGTGGTGGATATGGCGGCCATTATTCAACAATTGATCTTAAATTAGGATTTACGTTATAATAGTTATAATATATTTAATTTCTTCCAGGTTAGATTTTTTAATTCTCTTGCTTTAATTGACGCAAAATATTCAAACGGTGAATTTAAAGGCAACAGGGTGAAAGCGTCTGCAAAATATTTCAACAGAATTGGCTTTCTTATTCTGATAAAAAATTATCATACATTGTTAAAAATCAACTGAAGAATATAAATATTTCAGCTTCTTTTGTAACATGGTTTTCGCCCGGCTTAATCTTACTCTAACGTTGATAGCAGAAATATTCAGCAGGTTCGCAGTTTCGGCTACAGAATATCCTTCTACTGCCCGAAGAATAAAAACAGTTTTATAAACAAAAGGTAATTTTTTTATTGTCTTTTGCAACGCATTTTGAAGTTCTTTTTTTAAGAAAATCATTTCCGCGTTCTCAAATTCGTTGCAAATTTTCGGGCAGTTAATGGTTTTGTCTCTCAGGGAACTACATTCTTCATATTTTTTATAGCCATATTTCAATTTGTAAAGACATTTATGGATCATAATTTTAGACAGCCAGGTCTTAAATGTGGAGTTGAATTTAAACTGGCTAAGCTTACAATAAACAGCTATGTGTGTATCCTGCAAAAGATCATTAGCACTCTCATGATCAAAATTATATCTTCTGGCAATTTTATAGAGAAGGCAATCATACTTACTGATCAATTGCTCAAACAACTCTGATTTACCATTTATTATTTTTTTAATAATCTCCTCATCGGATATAGAATTAGATGGGATAATTGCATTTTTCATATTATTTATTCTTAAAAAAGCCTACTTTACTATATCGAATTCAAAGATTCAAAGGTTTGCCCATTCAAAAAATAAACAATTAATTATGCCGGATACTTCTTAAATAAAACTATGATTTGCAGGAGAGTCAGGCAAACTGGATGCCACTATTAAATCTAAAGGGGAGGATGTTTTATGATTTTACCATCTTGCCCATTGCTCATTGCCATTGCCAATTCCCTGGCCATGTCAACAGTAAGAATTGGAAATGAAGGTTATAAAGCGGGGGCCGATGAAATACCTTCTTTTAAAATTCCTGATTATGTTGATCTCATCAATATGAAAAAATTTTCTTTTAAAGACGCAACCATCTTTGATTCTTCCACAAAACAAAAAGTATTTTATTTTGATAATTATATCCAGGTAATTTATCAAAAGGCAAATGCTAATGGATTACATCCTGGCAAACGGCCTTCCGAAATATTTAAAAATGAAACAAAGTTCGAAGCAAAATTATTATCTGAAGAACCGTTACCTGCCTTAGTATGGTAGTGCCGGCATAGTGGCAATAGAAGTTCCTGATCAGTTATGGAAACATTGCACAACCGGCTCTTGTATTACTTTGCTGCAAACAGTAACGGAGTCAGCGATATGAGATGAAACGCTGTCAATGCTCACTTTTGCCTGGCACCAGGAAAATGTTGTAAAGAAAAGGGCTGGTATGAATAGGCCTATTGTTTTCATTAATGTAAGAATTGATTTTATTTTTAAATAAAATAAGGAGATAAGCAATGGGCAATGGGTAATTGGCAAAATGCACAATTACTTTCTTTTGTCGGGAGTTTCTGCAGAAAAGCGACAAGGTTAAGCATTTCTCTAAGGCGGCTCCGCACTCTGAGACCGTATTGCTTTTCAATACTGTTTAAATTGGTGGATTGTTGTGTTTTTTGCAGTTATGGCAGTGTAAAATGCCAATCAATACAAACGAAAGAAAATGCTGGGTTTGGAAATAATAGAAGAATTTTGAGAAAAAATATTTTATGGATAAAAATTATTACCATTCGGATGACCTGAAAAAGTTTGGCAATGTGGGCGAGTTTCAAAAAAACTTAGCGGATAAATTCTTTGATTATTATGGCGAAGTTTTTAAAGATAGTGAACTGACGGCAAGAGAAAAATCTTTGATTGCATTAGCAGTAGCTCATGCGGTGCAATGTCCTTATTGTATTGACGCTTACAGCAGCGATGCGTATGAAAAAGGATGGAGCGAAGCGCAAATGATGGAAGCAGTGCATGTGGCCTGTGCCATTCGTGGCGGCGCATCTTTGGTGCATGGTGTGCAGATGATGAATAAGGTAAAAGAAATAGCGATGTAAAGTCATTAAAATCTTAAAATGAAATCCCTTAAAGCACAATCAAATATTTTGGCGGATGCCCATGAACAACTTGAAATAATAGAGCATGGGCAGACAGGTGATTTTGCTTTAATTCCTTTTCAGCAAAAGTTAGAGCAGTCGAATCTCTATCCATTAAAGCCAACTAAAATTGAAATCTTCCAGGTAAATATTGGCTAGATGTGCAACCAGACATGCAGGCATTGTCATGTAGTTGCGGGGCCGGACAGAAAAGAAATTATGACAAGGGAAACCATGCAGCAATGTATTGATGTTTTAAAAGAAAATCCGGAATTAAAGACGATTGATATCACCGGCGGAGCACCCGAATTAAATCCAAATTTCCGGTGGTTTATTGAAGAAATAAAAATCCTGGACAGGCATGTAATTGTTCGCTGCAACCTCACGATCATTCTGGCGAATAAAAAATACATCGATCTCCCCCAATTTTATAAACAACATAGCATTGAAGTGGTTTCATCCCTTCCCTTTTATACACAGGACAGAACTGACAGGCAGCGTGGCAATGGTGTGTTTGAAGACAGCATCAAAGCGCTTAAAATGCTAAATGAAGTTGGATATGGAAACACAGGAACCGGTTTAATTTTAAACCTGGTATATAATCCTGCCGGAGCTTTTTTGCCTCCTGCACAATTATCATTAGAAAAAGAATATAAACAGGTATTGAAAGACAAATTTGGAATTGAGTTTAATTCTTTGTTTACCATCACCAATATGCCCATAAACCGTTACCTTGATTATTTA
>DATILZ010000400.1:0-3671 GCA_035475995.1 Hanamia sp.
CCTGGCCATTTAGCGGATCAATATAAAAATTGATCCTTTCGTTTTTTTGTTTGTCAGGATTGGGAAACTGGTAATCTATATCAAAATAGGCGAGTATAAATTGTTTTGGAATGTTGATAGCGCGAGCAGGAATATCAAGCAATTCGCAAAGAATAAGGTAAAGAATACCGTTGGTAATAGAATTTCCTCTTTTATTTTCAATCAGTTTTGTGAGCATAAAATCATCTGTAAGATCGTAGCTCACTTCGTTTCCTTTTAATTTATAATAACTGTATAAAATTCCTGAAACCACATTTATCTGTTCCAAAGGAGTGAGGTAACTGTTAAGTTCCAGCCAGATATTTCTTCTTATTTTTTCTATCTCCTGGAGCGTTGTTGTAGCAATCATTTCAGGATAGCAATATTTTGAAACCAATAAGGCTCCATGCAATAATTCAGCTGTTCCGTTTTTCCATTCATTAAATTCTTCTACCAGATCGCGGAAATGGAGTTTGTGAATAATCATTTCAATTCTTTCCTGCACATTTTCATCCGGACTGTTTTCCCAAAGGTTTTCAAGATTGGGGATAATGGCACGGCCATGCGAAATAATGCGTTCAGTCACAGAAGTGAAAACCTCATCATCAGGATCATCAATTAAATGAAAGAGTGCAGATATTTCCTTGTTTTCCAGCATGCAAAAATTTGTATGTTAGGTTAATTGGTGTAAAGATAGAAAAGTTTGTATGTTTTTATAGCTTTAAGACGGGTTTTTTTGTAAAAAATTATACAGACTTTTCTTTGGATTTTTAAGCCGCAAATTATAGAATGCCAACGGTTTTTCACTCATTTTTAAATCCAGGAATTACACGAAGGCTACGAATTTTATTGCCAGTGATTACAGGGATTTCAAAGACTTATTTTAAAGTAATCAAAAGTGTACCGGAACTAAAGTGTACATTCCTGAATATTCCGTTTAGCAGGGACAGTAAATCAGTAATAAATTGTAAATCTATAGATTACTATCTTTACATTCCTTTTAAAACAAGAAAACACTATGATAAATAAAATTGCATTAGTAACCGGTGGAAGCCGCGGTTTGGGAAAAGAGATGGCAATCAGGCTGGCAGAAAACGGACATCAGGTGGTGATCACTTATGCATCACAAAAAGAAGCGGCGGAAAAAGTGATAAAAGAAATTGATCCTACCGGAAAACAGGCGGCATCACTGCATTTTGATGCTAATAATATTTCATCTCTCAAAGATTTTGTCAATGTTTTTCAACAAACGATCCAGCAAAAATGGAATGTAAATAAATTTGATTTTTTAATAAATAATGCCGGCATCGGTGCAAACATTCCTTTTGAAAAAGCAACCGAACAAGAGTTTGATCAGTTTATGAATATTCATTTTAAGAGTGTTTATTTTTTGACACAACAGCTGCTTCCTTTTATAAATGATAATGGAAGGATCATCAATATTTCTTCGGGCACTACAAAATATGCCACTCCGGGATATTCAATTTACGCTTCTATGAAAGGCGCCATTGAAGTGTTTACCCGCTACCTTGCGAAAGATCTGGGACCAAGAGGAATTACCGTAAATGTGGTAGCCCCCGGTCCTGTTGAAACCGATTTTAATAACGGAGGAAACAGGGATTTTCCTGATCGAAAAAAAATGTTGGCGTCAAGGTCTGCTTTAGGAAGAGTAGGGCTGACAAAGGATATCGGCGGTGTTATCGCATTTTTGTGCAGCAACGACGGAGGATGGATCGATGGCCAGAGAATTGAAGTTTCCGGCGGAATGAATCTATAATTTTCCCCTTGCCCGTTCTGCATTAATTATTGGCAAAATAAATTCGCACAATCATTTCCGTTATACTATAATTCATTTTTCTTTTCCTGGTTTCTTTTGTCTTGTGGCATGGTTTTTAATCTTCTTTTTGATAAAAGAAAACCTATGATCCCACAAACGATACAAATCGGCCAATTCGCTCTCGGCGCACAATACGATGATATTCCTCCATCAACAGCTGATCAGTTAAAAAGACATTTATTAGACAGCATCGGCTCTTTTATTTTCGCCCAGGATCAATTGCCGGTAATCAAATTAAGAAATGCATTTAGCGATCTGCAGGGTGAAAACAGAATCATTCCCATTCGTGATCTTTCTTTTGATAAGCTCTCGCAATATTTTACTGCATTAATCAGGTATCCGGATTTTATGGATAATTTTTTAGGGAAAGAATCTACCTGTCATCCAAGCGATAATATCGGCCCTTTGTTGGCGGCCGATAAATTGGTTTCATTATCCGGAAAAGATTTTTTGCTGGCGATGGCAATTGGTTATCAGATCGAATGCAGGCTTACCAAAGAAATGCCTGTTATGATAGAAGGTTATGATCATACAGCCTTACTTGCTTTTTCTGTAACTGCCGAGCTGGCCCGGGTTTTATCACTTACTGAAGCGGAAACCGCCTGTGCTTTGGGAATGGCCGGATGTGCTTTTAATCCATTAGTTACTTGCCGCACCGCTTATACCACTGAATGGAAAGGCTTTGCTTCATCCTCTGTAAATGCTGGCTGCGCAATGATTGTATTGCTTGCAAAAAATAAAATGACCGGCCCGGTTGATCTTTTTGAAAAACCGGTAAAAGGTTATGATGCTATTTATGGAATGGATCTGAAATATGATTGGACAACAGAAAACTTTGATTTGATTCCGCGCTGCATTCTGAAAAGCTATAACGCAGAAGTTCATTCGCAATCGGCTGTGGAAGCGGCTTTAGAGTTAAGGGCTGAACATTCTTTCAATCCATCGGAGATTGAAACGGTTGATATTTCAACTTTCCTCAATGCTTATCATATTGTCGGAGGAGGAGAATATGGGGATAGAAAAACAGTTTTTACAAAAGAAGCCGGTGATCACAGCATGCCATATGTTGTTGCTGTTGCCATTCTTGATGGGCAGGTGTATCCTGAACAATTATATCCTGAAAGAATCATGCAACCTGATGTGCAGGAACTTTTACAGAAAGTCAATATTCACACAACTTCCCCGATTCATAAACCGGTAAAGCTTGCCGGAATCCTGGATAAAAAAACTGACGCTTATCCTGATAAATTGATTAGCGAAGTAACGATTGAATTGAAAAATGGTGAAAAATTTTCTTTGGAAAAAGAAAGTTATAAAGGTTTTTTTCTTAATCCCCTTTCATGGGAAGATGTAATCAAAAAATTTAAAAAACTAACGGGAAATAAAGTTTCTGAAACTACGAAAGATGAAATCATTGACATCGTTCAAAATCTGGAAACACATGATGTAAGCGATTTGTTGCAGAAGATTGTGATTGAGTAAATGTGGTTGATAGGTGACACCTGAGACTTTTTGAATTTCATTATTTTGTGAACTGCCTATTGCTTTGTCCATAAGCAAAGTGGGGTAACATTTGAAAAGTCAACACATCAAGAAATAGCTTCATTGATTAAAATTATTGAGACGCTAATTAAATTTCTGATTGCTCAGGGTTTGAACAATGCACATTTTGGTTGCTACGAACGAACACTCATTGAGAAGGGGAAAGGTTTAAAATCCTTTTTTAAATCTTTCTCTTTCAAAAGAAATTTTAAAAAGAATCTACCCTATTAACTCCTCGACTTTAAGGTACATAGGATGCGAATGTTGGCTGTAG
>DATILZ010000401.1:0-1733 GCA_035475995.1 Hanamia sp.
AACCGGGCAATTCAGCAACATGGGAGGCCAGAAGTCCCAGCGTCCTGGATTTTTCATGAGGCTTCCAGTCAAATTTATCTTCCGGTATCCGTTCCAGCATTCTTTTGGTAGAAGCAGCTTCATGTTTTAATTCTGCAATAAGAGGTTGATTAAGCATATTATTTGATTTTAAGGATGAAGATAATAATTCTTTTTCAATACATCCCCCATGATACAAATGGCAGCATTTTATATCCCTGAAAAGAAAATTTTTATTACCGGAGCAGTAAATCAAACAAAAAACGCTGGATTGATGTTTAGAACAATGATAGAAATAATCAGAGAGATGTGATGAAAGGGGATGATTCATAAGAAAATGAATTCAGTAAGCAAAGAAATAATACGGATTCATATTTTTAAAAGTCGAAACAAACTCATTATCAAATTTCATCTGCTCATCTACGCCGTTAGTATCGCTAGCAACTGATAGAGAGCGTAAAGAACCTTCTACCTTAGTAACAGAGGTTAACTTCCTCCCACTCAAACCTTATTTACCTTACCAGCATTGAATGGGAAGCTAAATATTCGTAAAGCAAAAATGAAGGTAATAAGGTTGATTGCAGGCGGCGATCAGTTGTTACTAAGGCGATAAGGTTTGGAAGAATACTGCTAACTGAAACTTTTCGTTATAACAATTACCATTTTTGCAAAATAAATATATGAACAAAAGCCTTCAAAAAATGAAGGCTTTTGTTTTAATAAAATAAATTGTAAACTTAAAAATTGTAAGCAAACCTTAGATTCATAGAACCTAAAGTGTAACTGTTTTTGCTGGAAGCGAGATATTTAAGTGCAATGTCTAAATTTGGACTGACATAATAACCAATACTTGGAGCATAAGCGAAAGCGCCTCCGGTGCTGCCCTTGCCAGTATATGCAGCGTAGCCTATTTGTGCATGTCCATACATTTTCCCGGTTTCACCAAAAAAGAATTTCGCCCCGGCAAGAATCGGAACAATACCCGAACTTCCACCGCCTTTCCATGAATAACCTTCATAACCTAAACTTCCTGTAATTTTTGTAGTGGGAGCAACAGCAAAATCTGCCTGAAAATCCGCTCCATAAGCAAGAGAATATCCTTGGGTAGTTGGAATTCCGACGTTTGCAGCAATACTTAAAGTTGTTGGCCTTCCGTCCTGTGCGTGTGCGCCTACAGTTGCAAATGCAACTATGGCAAATGCTAATATTAATTTTTTCATTTTTTTGATTTTTGTTTTACAAAAGGGTTTAAATTAATTACAATTAAAAGGCAAATATCTGTAATGTCTTGAATTTCACAATAAACGTTCCAGTATATATTCTTCAAAAAAAATATTTTTTTACCCAAAAACAACTCGGCATAAAAAAAGTGTTTCAAAAAATCTGAAACACTTTTTTTATGAAAATTGTAATTCTTAATTATCTGTTGAAAAAGTAATGAAGCCCAATCAGAAAAGCAATACTGTGACATTTTTTTTTAGGATTGTTCCTCAGAAATTTCTCTTTTCACATTCTCAATCATATCCATAGTCATTGTGGCCAAATCATATTTTGGTTTCCAGCCCCAATCATTTTGTGCTACTGAATCATCAATACTCTGCGGCCAGCTTTCTGCAATTTGCTGGCGGTAATCCGGTTCATAACTAATGGTAAAAGCGGGGACATGTTTTTTTATTTCCGCCGCTATTTCTTTTGGCGAAAAACTCATTCCATGA
>DATILZ010000402.1:0-8491 GCA_035475995.1 Hanamia sp.
TTGCTCAGTTGCCAGATTAATATTTGTCAGGGGATTTCTTACTTCATGTGCAATTACCCGCGCGATTCTTCCGGTTACTACATATTTTTCCAATCTTCTCAGCTCAATTAATTCTGTATTCAGATTAGAAAGTTGTTTCACTCTTTCCTGTAGCTGCCTTTCGTATTGTTCGGCTTTTTTAGAAGCAAGCCGCTTCTCTTTATTTTCTTTATTATAAACCACCAATGAATAAATTGTAAGCAAAACAGCAACAATAATAGACAGGATATTCAGAGCCTGGATAAGGCCGGAGTACTCAGAAACCTTTTGAGACCTTTCATTCCAAAGATTACTTTCCTCGTTTTTCATTTTAGTGATTTCTTCCTGTATCGCTTTAGTTTTAGTCATACCCTGGTTATTCCCTTCTAATATCTGCGGCGTAATTTTATGAATTGAAGAATAATTTCCGATAACATTTTCTATCCAAAGAAATTTCTGTTCTATAAGGTAATGAAGTGTATCCAGGTTTTTTTGCTGACTGTGATTATCCTTCGTCAGCATTTTTAATTTGGAAAATGTGCTGTCAGTATTGCGGATACTTTCATCATATTCTGCAAGTAGTTTTTTGTCGTAGGTAATTAAATATCCACGAAAAGCAGATTCTCCTTTTGTAATAAAAGCAACAATGTTATCAAGATTGTGAATTACTTCATTGGTATGATTCATCCAATAATCCTGGCTGGCAACTTTTCGGGTAGATATAAAAGTAAGCACATAAGAAAGAAACAACAGGAAGAATGCGGCAAGGAATCCAACTCTCGTTCTTGTGGCTATTTTATCAAAAATGTTTTTTACCATCATGAAAATTACTGAAAATACATCGCTTAAATTTATTTTTTGGTTGCTTTGCTAACCAGCCAGATGATAATTATGAGAATGATAACAATTCCAATAACGCCAACCCAAACGCCCGCTTTAAAAATACCGCCAATGACACTGCAACTGCTTAATAACAGAACGAGGAGGAAATAAGGAACAAGCTCAAATAATTTGTTTCTGTTCATAACATGGTTTTATGATTATAATTTATTTTTTTTCTTCTATATGGATCGTCTTATCCTGTTCCTGCTCCGTGACTTCAGTAGCATTTACCTTTTCCCTTTTTGTATTGTAAAAGTTTTTTATTTCCTCCAGTTGCTCATCTGACAGCTCTTCGATATTAATCATTTTATCACTTACCTTGCTTTTTTCTATCAGCGCATCCAGCTTTACCTGCAAGGCAATCATGTCCTTATTTTCTGTATGCTGGATTACGAAAACCATCAGAAAAGTAATGATGCTGCTGGTGGTATTCATTACCAGTTGCCAGGTATCTGAAAACTTAAAAACCGGTCCGGTAACCGCCCAAATAATTACGATAGCGATAGCAATGATAAAAGCAAAAAGACCTCCTGTTACTTTGGTAACGCCTGCAGAAAAACTATTAAAAAATTCAGAGAATTTGCTTTGTTTCTTTTTTCCGGTTTCCTCTTTCGGTTTTAGATTTTGACTTTTCACTTTTTTAAGATTTTAAAAACAAAACCTCATAAATCTCTTACTAAAATATAATGCCAGAAAAATAATGATTTATTTTAAGGTTAGTCTTCCCATACCATTATACCATAAATTTTACCAAAAAAAATCAATAAATATCGTTTGTTCTTATTTACAAAAGAAGCAGCAAAAAAAATAAAAAATGCTTCCTCAAAATGGGCAAATTTTTACTCAAAATGTTTAAAAAAAATGCCTTCTGTGAAAAGATGGTTTTCTTAAAAACCCTTACAGGCAAAGGGTTTCAGCCTTTATATTTCCTCTTGTTTTTTTCTTGGCAATGTATTTTATCTTTACACTTCTTAAACAACATTTATAAAACTTAAAATTTAAAATTATGGGCGCAGGAAAAGTTTTCGCAAGCGTATTAGCAGGTGCCGCAGCAGGCGCTGTATTAGGTATACTATTCGCACCGGATAAAGGCACAGAAACCAGGCGGAAAATTGCCGAAAAGGGCTCTGATATTGCCGGTAGTGTAAAGGACACTTATCATGATATTTCAGATACAGTTTCTGAAAAATATGATGCCGCAAAACAAAAATTATCAAGTCTTGTATCTGAAGGAAAAGATGTAGGCAAAGACATGGTAAACCAGGCAAAAGAGAAAGCAAATGCAATGAAAAATGACGTGAGAAATCCAAATCCCGTTAATTCATAAAATTTGTTTAGCTGTTTTTGAAGGCAATGTCCGGTGATAAAATAAATAACATGGAAAATAACCCTACCAGTGTGGAAGAATTATTCAATAAACTGAAGGATTATATAGAAACGACGATTGATCTGTTCAAATTAAAAGGAATCAACAAAGTTTCCGGGCTTTTATCCACTATAATCGTTTCTGTAATATTAATATTGTTGCTGTTTTTAATGTTGATTTGTCTCACAATCGGTTTGGCATTATTAATAGGAATGTGGCTTGGACATGCTTTCTGGGGGTTTTTCATTATGGCTGGTATTTATATTATCATCGGACTTGTTATGTACAAATCAAAGGATAAATTATTAAAAGAGCCGATTAGCAATACGCTCATTAAAGAATTGGTAGATTAAATCTTCAGGAAATGAATAATGAAGAAACAGCACAGGAAAAGCTTGAAATCATTGCAAATACAACCGATCTTGCTACAGCAATCAAACGGCTGGAAAGGAGAAGAAATTTTTTGGGCGAAGACCTGAAAGATCATTTTCATATTGTACTGGAAGAATTAAAGCCAACGAATATTTTAAAAAATACCCTGCATGAAGTGCAGGAATCTACTAACCTTAAACATAATCTTTTAAAAGTAGCGATCGGCCTCGGTGCTGGCTATTTTTCGCGCAAAATGATTGTGGGCAAATCTGCGGGCGTGGTAAAAAAAGCACTGGGAACTGCTTTGCAATATGGCATTACCAACTTTGTTGCAAAAAAAGATGATTCAATTGAGGAAAATAATTTGGATTATCCACCAAAAAAGAAATCACTGCTAAGAAGGATTTTATCTATTTAAGTTTTAGCCAAAATAACAAATCTGTTTATTTATTTGTTTATTGATTATGTAATCGAAAATAATAAGAATGTAATTCTTCCTTTAGAATACAATCCAACGGGTTTTAAAACTCCCGTTTGAATATTCTAATGTAGGTGCCGGAAATTTAA
The DNA here is from genome assembly GCA_035475995.1 of Hanamia sp. GTDB lineage: Bacteria > Bacteroidota > Bacteroidia > Chitinophagales > Chitinophagaceae > Ginsengibacter. Next base: position 3,206 of record DATILZ010000402.1, read on the forward strand.
AAGAATTTAATACAAATAATAAAATTTTTATTCCTTTTTTATTCGTTCTGATTTTAGTAAAATCCACATCAGGAGAGAGATACCATTGACGGTACCGTTTTATATCAGTGCGGTCAAAAATTATATTTCCTTCATCATCATAACCGATATTTTTTGTGCCGCCAAACATTCCTTCTGCTCCATAACCAACAGAAATACCAAGCCATCTAGGTAACTTTGTTTCGGGAAAAAACGAATGAATATTCACGCTTGCCCAATAAGATTGGCCATTATAATCTTTGATAAATCTTTCTATTTCTGTATTGCCATAAAGCTGATCTGCTCTTTTATCCAGGACTGCCTCGCCATAATTTTTTCTGTGAAAAGAAAATTTCAATTTTATTTTTTGTTCATTCCATGCCAATTCCTGCGAAATAAAAGTTGCAGAACCAATAATATTTGCGGTGAAATCTCCAGGGCTGAAACCATATTGAGAAGAAAATCCATCAAGTATTTCGATGATAGACTGATAGGCGACACCACTCAATCCTCCAATCCAGATACTTTTTTCCCTGGATAATCCTCCCCATCGCCATGCTTCCATTGTTGTCCTGCTTTCTGTATAAGCACTATAAACATGCCCGACTTTATCCATTTGTTGCCACTCTGCATCATCATTAAAAAAATGAAATCCGGAGCGTGGGTATTTTGCATACCAAATCGCATTCAAACCAATAAGCGTACCGCCATAACCCACAATGTTGGCTGCTGTTACCAGCCTGATTCTTTTTTTATTGTAAGGATAAGTTTTAAAAGTATCAATAGTTCGTGCCCTATTTGAAAAATCAGGAACGGGTTTTTTAAAAGAAATATCGCCTTTGAAAGTATCTTGTGAAAATGTTTTTTGCGGACCGGTGAAACCAAAGAAAAAGAGAACAAGAAATATGGATATTTGTTTGTTTATTGATAAAAACATCCGACAAAAATAAGATGATTGTGTTTTAGAATCTTGAAAATAAATCAAAAAGAATATCTTTAAATTGTAAAAAAAAATCTCATGGATACAAAAACAGAAAACAAAATAAATGAATGGCTTTCCGGTAATTATGATGAAAGTACGAAAGCTCAGATTCAGGAGTTGCAAAAAAATGATAGAGCACAATTAGAAGATGCTTTTTATAAAGATCTGGAATTTGGAACCGGAGGCCTTCGCGGAATAATGGGTGTTGGGACGAACAGAATGAATAAATACACCATTGGTATGGCTACCCAGGGTTATGCAAATTATCTGAAGAAAAGTTTTACTGAAGTAAAAGTTGCCATTGCGCATGATGTAAGAAATAACAGCCGTCAGTTTGCAGAAATCGCTGCACAGATTTTTGCCGCAAATGATATTAAAGTCTTTTTGTTTGATGACATAAGACCTACGCCCGAACTGAGTTTTACGATTAGAACTTTGCAATGCCAGGGCGGCGTTGTTATTACAGCATCGCACAATCCAAAAGAATATAACGGCTACAAAGCTTATTGGAAAGATGGTGGCCAGTTAGTGCCACCACATGATAAAAACGTGATTGAAGAAGTAGAGAAAATAAAAAATCTCAGTGATGTGAAATGGAATGGAAAGCCAGAAAATATTACACTCATTGGAAGAGATATGGATGAGAAATATATTGAAATGGTAAGAGATTTAAGCATCAACCCCGATGCATGCATTAAACAACATGATCTTAAAATTGTTTACACACCAATACATGGTACGGGAATTATGCTGGTGCCCAAAGCCCTTGCTGCTTATGGATTTGATAACGTTTATATCGTAGAGGAACAAGCTACTCCGAATGGAAATTTTCCTACAGTTTTTTATCCTAACCCGGAGGAAAAAGAAACAATGAGTATTGGTTTGGAAAAGGCAAAGGAACTGAATGCCGATATCTTATTAGGTACCGACCCGGATGCAGACAGAGTAGGCATTGGTGTAAAAGATAATCATGGCGAATGGGTTTTATTAAATGGAAATCAAACGGCGATGATGGTGTTCAATTATATCATAGAAGCACGAAAAAAGAAAGGAATTGCAAAGCAAAATGATATGGTCATCAAGACAATTGTAACTACCGATATGATTGATAAAATTGCTGCAAAAAATAATATCGCTTGTTATAATACGCTTACCGGTTTTAAATGGATTGCAGAGCTCATCAGGGAAAAAGAGGGCAAAGAAAATTATGTAGTGGGAGGTGAGGAAAGTTTTGGTTTAATGATTGGCGATAAAGTTCGTGATAAAGATGCAGTGAGCGCTGTTGCTATGATTTGTGAAATGTCTGCCGTGGAAAAAGAAAAAGGGAAAACGCTTTTTCAAAAACTAATCGAGCTTTATGTGGAGTACGGATTTTATTACGAAAAATTAATTTCACTTACCAAAAAAGGAATGAATGGTTCAAAAGAAATTGCGGATATGATGCAGGGTTATCGTGATAATCCGCCAAAGGAAATAGCAGGAAGTAAAGTGGTTGAATTTTTGGATTATCAATTACAGGTAAATAAAAATTTGTCTACGGGCGAAACAACAAAGATCACTTTACCAAAAAGTAATGTTTTACAATTCATCACGGAAGACGGAAGCAAAATTTCTGCAAGACCCAGCGGTACAGAACCAAAAATAAAATTTTATTTTAGTGTGAACATGCCTTTGAAAAGCATAGATGATTTTGATAAAACAAAAAAGCTTCTTGATGGAAAAATAGATCACATTATTTCATCAATGAATTTGAAGTAATGATTTAGTGGAAAAAAATAAAAAAAAGATCCCAAAATGCGGGATCTTTTTTTGTTTTAATTATGCAAAGAAAGGTGTTACGATCGCTGTAACCTGGTCTTTGGAAAGCGGCTCATCAAATGCTTCAGATGCAGCAGCAGCGGATATATTCTGGCCACCAATGTTTGTTATCATTACTCCTGCCTGCGTTACATTATCTTCCCCATTATAACTTGCCTGCACTGCAGAAGTACCAATACCACTTTGATTCAAAGTGATCCATGGTTTTATATCCACTCCTGATGGAACTAATAAATTGGCTATCTTTCTCATTTCACGAAGATGGGCTGCATGCCTTGCTTCTACCGAATGAATCTGCAGGGCGGCAGTCAAATAATCGTTGTTTGAAATCAGATTTGGCGCTTGTCCTTTATAAGCACGCACTCCGGTATCTTCAAAAGTCTGCGCAACCGCCAGCAAGGTTCCATAATCAGAAAACACATTTGGAAAAGTTCCTTTTGCAGTAAAATCAAAACTGCTTGCGGTAAAAGAAACGGGTGTACCACCGGCCGCGGTGATTGCGGTTTTCAAAAAGGCGACATGCTCATTTTCATGATCTCTTATAACCGTCAGTGAGTTCAAAGCATCGCCGGATGGAACAATTCCTGAGGCAACAGCTTTGATATAAAAGTTTGCTTCAAGATACTCAAGTGTGAGTGCAAAGTTTAAAGTATCAAGAATCAGATCTGTTGGCGATGTTGGTGAAGCGTATGCTTTTTGAAACATAGAGCCTAATGCAAATGGTATGGCAGCCAAAGCAATTTTGCCGGACGTTTTTGCAAAACTTTTCATCGCACTTCTGCGCGTATCGAGCCTGTCGTAAACTTCAGGATCTGTTTTTTCTATTTCTGAAAGAATATTTTGTAAGTTCATAATAATAAAGTTTTAACTGGTTGGTAAATTACTTGCATTGATTTTTGTTTTTAGAAATGCACCGGCAATTGCCAATACATCATCAGGCTTGCGTTCCAGATCTAATCCCATCGCATTTACAGCGGTCATATCTGCAAAAGAACCAGGGGTGATGGCATCACGTACCCACGCAGCATGACGTGCTTCTACTGAAACAATTTTTCCTGCAAGGGTCAAATAATCGGGATTTACGAGAAGCTTTCCTGCTCCATTATAAGCCGATACACCAAGGTCTTCAAACGCTTTGGCAGTGCCGAGTACACTGGTTCTGCTCGTAAAGTCAATAGCACTGAAGTTCACTTCTAAAGACTGTATCGCTTTTGCGCCAAGAGCTGCTTTAAAAAATTCACGATGGGCAATTTCATGATCGCGGATATCGGTGAGATACGCTTTTTCCATATCGCTCATTTGGCTGTATGGCGACGCAACTACTTTCATATAAAAGGCTGCTTCCAATTGTTCCAGTGCATAAGCGTAATTTAAAATGCCCACATCACCGCTTCCGAGATCTACACTGCCTTCGTTGTTGTTTCCGAGATGCGTTTTTTTACAGGATGCAGCTACCACCACTAAGGCAGAACCTGCGCCCATTACTCCAAGAAACTTTCTCCTGGAAAATGGTTTCGCCATTCCTGTTGCGAGGTCTGGTTGATTTTCTTTTGATTCAATGTTTAACATGATGAAGAATTTAAAATGATAAAAATTATTTCTTGAGTTTTATTAGCAACTCCTTTACATCTACGAGGAAATTTTATTTATGGTTTGCAGGAGTGTAAAAGATAATTATTTATAAAAAAAGCCGGCTTTTACACCGGCTTTGAAGAACCACGAACAAATATTTTTTGCTTTTTTATTTCGGCATTAAAATTTTATTGATAACATAAATTACACCATTGCTTTGATTAACATTATCAATTGTTATTTCAGCTGTGTTCCCATTTTCATCTGTCACCATCAGCTTTTTTCCTTTCATTGTGATGTACAAATTTTCTCCTTCTACAGTTTTTAATGTTGCCTTTCCATTGTTTTCTTTTGCCATTTTCATCAGGTACATAGAAGATAACTTTCCTGGTACTACATGATAAGTAAGAATAGAAGCAAGCTTTGCTTTATTTTCAGGTTTCAATAAAGTTTCTACTGTTCCTTTTGGCAATGCATTAAATGCTTCATTAGTGGGTGCAAATACGGTAAACGGGCCTTTGCTTTCAAGCGTAGATACAAGCCCGGCGGCTTTTACAGCAGCTACAAGCGTGGTATGATCTTTCGAATTCATTGCATTTTCCACAATATTTTTTGTAGGATACATTGTAGCGCCACCTACCATTTTTGTTTGCCCAAATGTGTTCGTTGATAACATCGCGGACAGGATAAATAATCCTAATAATTTAATTTTTTTCATTGTTTAATTTTTGATTAATAATTTATTTTAATCACTTACGCATTTATAAAAGGAATGGTTTTGTTTTAAAAAAATAAAACGAATGAAGTATAACGGTTTGGCGTAAACGAAAATTTAAAGCGTATTTGTAAACAGGAAATGCGATTATTTGTTTGTTCGCTATGAGAGTTAGAAACGA
>DATILZ010000403.1:0-3813 GCA_035475995.1 Hanamia sp.
GATTTTCTCATACATCGATTTTACTTTTTCAAACTTTTCTTTTTCTTTTGTTTGATACAAATCACTTTTATTAAAAACAATAATTGCCGGAACGTGATACGCTTCAGAAGCAACTAAAAAACGATCAATAAAACCGGTAGAAGTTTTTGGATCTTTTAAGGTAGCCAGTAAAATACTTTGATCAAGATTGGCAGCTACAATATGATGCAAATGTTTGTTGTGAGGCGATTGGCGGGTGATATAATTTTTGCGGTCATGAATGTTTGTGATCACGATAGACTCCTCTCCTTCTTCTTTATCAATATCTACTACATCACCCACGGCAATGGGATTTGTTGAGGTAATGCCATCAATTTTAAACTTTCCTTTTACACGCGCTTTAAACTCTTCCCCGGCTTCATTTTTGACCTGGTACCAGCTTCCTGTTGATTTGTAAACTAATGCCTGCATGAGAAAAATATTGATGGGTTGAAATTGGTAAGATTGTTAGATTGTTAAACTGTTAGATTGTTAGATTGTTTAGAAAAGTTTAGAAGGTTTACTCTTCGCTTCCTTCTTCCTTTTGCCTTCAGCCTTTATGGAAACTTTTTAAACAACGTATATCTTAAAACAATTTCTATTAAAAGTAAGGCCATTGCTGCGAAAATAAAAGGATAAAATTTTTCCGTATAACGATGAAAGGTAGTCACCTCCACTTTTGATTTTTCCAATTGGTTGATGTCATTATAAATTTTTGTAAGGCTGCTGTTATCAGTCGCCCTGAAATACTTTCCACCAGTTTCTGCCGCAATATTTTGCAACAGTTTTTCATCAATAGAAACTTTTTGATTTTGCATTACAATTCCAAGCGGCGTACTTACAGGGGTTGGCGCATATCCATCAGTGCCCACGCCGATTGTATAAACTTTTACTTTAAAAGCTTTCGCAATTTCTTTTGCTGTAGAAGGATCTATTAAGCCACCATTGTTGATTCCATCGGTAAGAAGAATCACCACTTTACTTTTTGATTTGCTGTTTCTCAATCTATCTACACTCGTTGCTAATCCTGAGCCAATCGCTGTTCCATCTTCCAGCAAGCCATTTCTTATTTGTGCAATCTGCGATTTCAACACATAATGATCTGTGGTAAGGGGACATTGGGTAAAACTTTCACCGGCAAAAATCACCACGCCAATCCTGTCATTAGGACGAGCATCTACAAAATCTTCTGCCACTTTTTTTGCTGCTTCCATTCGGTTTGGCTGAAAATCCTGTGCAGTCATACTTCCACTTACATCAATGCATAAAATAATGTCTATTCCTTCGCCTTCAGTTTGCGTTTCATCAAATTTTGTTTGTGGCCTCGCAAGCGCAATGATAATGCAACTTAGGGCCAGCATTCTGAAAACGAATGGAAAGTGCTGAACCGTATTTTTCCATGACCTTGAACTTGCCAATCCCTTTGTAGAAGAAATTCTGATGGCCGCTACCTGCTTTTTTCCCTGGTGAAATTTCCAGTAAATCAAAAACGGAATGATGATAAAAAGCAGCAACAGCCAGGGTTGCCCAAAGGTGATATTATTGAAGTAATCAAATACCATCTTCCGGTTTTTTGTTTACAATATTATGAATGGCTGTGATCATTTCTTTTATTTGTAAAAAAGATTTTTCATTCTCATATGCAGGAGGAATGTATTGGGCAAATTTTACGGCGTTTCCCATGCGAAGGGAACCGGCAAAGTTTGAAAGCTGTTCTTTTGATAAATCAAATTCTTTCAACTCCATCAATAATTCATCAGTGGTAAGATGTAACTGATACGTATTTGTTTTTCTGGATAAATATCTTTTAAAAATATCTGAAAGCCGCGAATAATATTCTTTAAATTCATTTTGCTGCAATAAATTTTCTTTTTCCAGATCGTTTAATAATTGCATCGCTTCATCGTAAGGCGAAAGTTTTGATTCAAATATTTTAATGTCTTTTTTCTTTTTGAAAAATTTGAAAAGAAAAAGTATCCAGATGATTAAAAGAATAATTCCTAAAGCAACCAATGCCCACGCCCACCAGGGAAATGATTTTTTCACCTCAATAATATTCTTGATATCGTGAAAAGGCATGATGCTGTCTGTGGGCGAATAAGTAACATTGATGGCAATAGAATCTGTAAAAAGATTGAAAGTCGAATCACCATCAAGAGTAGATGCAGTGAGCGTTAGCGGGGGAATAACCTGCCTGCCGGAATCAAAACTTGTAAGAATAATATCCTGGGAGAAATTCCAGATTCCATTCGAATAAACGGAATCAATTTTGTTTTTTGTAATGACATTAAAATTGCCAACACTGTCGGGAATTGATAACCAGCTAAGGCGATAGGTGTTATCCGGCATTGAAGTGGATATGCGGTAATTAATCTGCTGCCCGATGAGAATATTATTTTTATCAACAGATGTTTTTACAGCAGGTAATTGTGCAATAGAATTCTGAAAAGAAAACACAAAAGCAACAAACAAAATAATAGCTGACCTCATATGGTAAACGCAATTCTTCAATTCGGATTAATGAGTTTTTTTTCTTCTTCTAAAAAAATTTTGCAACACTTTTACGTAATCTTCGTCAGTGCGGAGGTGCAATAATTGTGCACCGGATTTTTTAAAAATATTTTTCGTTTCAGAACTTTGATTAATAAAATTTTGATGATAATTATACCGCACCATGGCATCTGAAGTATTGAGCCATTGCACTTTTGCGCTTTCCATGTCCTGCACTTTCACCATGCCAATATCAGGCAACTGGCTATCCATTTTATCATATACTTTTAATCCAATCACGTCGTGCCTGTTTGCCAAAACCCGCAAACTATGTTCATAATTTTCATCCAGAAAATCACTCATAATAAATGCGATACTTTTCTGATTATTAGAGCGGGAAAAAAAGTTTAGCGCTTCGCGAAGATTCGTTCCACTACGTTTAGGCGTTGCCGTTAGTAACTCCCTTACAATAAAAAGTGCATGTTCTTTTCCTTTCTTCGGAGGAATGTATTTTTCGATTTTATCACTGAAAAATATAACGCCTACTTTATCATTGTTATTGATGGCACTGAAAGTAAGAACCGCACCGATCTCTGTGATCAGATCTTTTTTATTCTGATGAACCGTGCCAAACATTGAGCTGGCGCTTACATCCACCAAAAGAATCACCGTAAGTTCTCTTTCTTCTTCAAAAACTTTTGTAAACGGATGTGCATATCGTGCACTCACATTCCAATCAATGAACCGCACATCATCTCCATGATAATATTCACGCACTTCTCTGAATCGCATTCCTTTTCCTTTAAACGCAGAATGATATTCACCGGTAAAAAGATGGGTCGTGATCTTCTTGCTGATGATCTCCAGTTCTTTTACTTTTTTGATAATATCTGCTGTGGTTAAAGGCAATTGTTTTATTATTTTATTATTGAATTATTTTATTATTTTATTATTGAATTATTACAAAGCTATAATTAGCACATTAGCAAATCAGCACACTATCACATTATGGAACATTTACCGCTTTTAAAATTTCGTTAATCACCATTTCTACATTCACATTTTCTGCTTCGGCTTCATAAGTAAGTCCGATACGATGGCGCAAAACATCCTTGCAAATATTTCTTACATCTTCAGGAATTACATAACCACGTTTGTTTAAATAGGCGTATGCTTTTGCCGCCAAAGCCAGGTTGATACTTGCTCTTGGCGAACCTCCATAAGAAATTAATGGTTTTATTTTAGCTAAATTATATTGATCAGGATAACGGGAAGCAAATACAATGTCAATAATATATTGTTCCA
>DATILZ010000404.1:0-8680 GCA_035475995.1 Hanamia sp.
CAACCAGGTAAGATACAGTTATATCGTAGGCGGTGATTTGAATAATGATGGAAATAATGCGTCTGACCTGATGTTTATTTACGCTAAAGGATCAGATGTGCCATTTGTGCCATTCTTAAACAAAGACAATACAGTGAAATATACTGTTGCGCAACAACAGGCAGCGTATGATGAGTTTGTGAGCAATTCACCTTATCTGAGCAAACATAAAGGACAATATGCAGAAAGAAACTCTGCATTAACTCCCTGGTACAATCGTGTTGACGCCCGTATAATGGAAGACTTTTATATAAAATCAGGAAATACAAAACATACTTTACAGTTTATCGTAGATGTGATAAATCTTCCAAACTTACTCAGCAGAAACTGGGGTATTCGTGATTTGTACACAATCAACAATCCGCTTTCATTAAAAGGAATAACTTCAGGAGCTCCTACTTATACTCTTGCTGAATATAACGGCGCTTTAGCTACCGATCCTTTCATAAAAGTGAAATCATCCTCTACTACATGGGGAATGCAGCTTGGTTTAAGGTACACGTTCTAATTCATTTCATTCTTTGATAAAACCAAACGCCCCGATTTTTTCGGGGCGTTTTGGTTTAAAATAGGAATGTAATTTATTTCTTCCTTTACTGGGTTCTTTAAAAGAATTTTATTAATTCCGGTTAAATAAAATGAGCTATGCCGGAAATATTCAGAATGTTTGGGATCGAAGTTTTTCTTTTACTCTTTAGAACACTTGCCAATTCATATTCATGTAAGGAATGCTGATGGAATCGCTAAATTTAACCTTGATCCTGAAATACAGTTACTGGAAGCAAAAGGTATGAAAACAAAAGATCTGATGCTTGCTTAGCTTTAATTCAGGAAAGAAAAGATGAAATAATAAAAAAATGGAAAGAAATACATGGAGAATAAACTTGTTTTTATCATTTAATTAAAACTTGAAACTATGAAAATTTTAAAAGTTTGGTTTGATGAACAATTTATGTATGTGCAAATAAACACCGGCCACGTTATTGGTAATCCATTAAAATGGTTCGAACGGTTAGATAATGCTACAGTGGAACAAAGATTGAAATACGAAATAGGGCCTTTTGGAGAAAGCCTTCATTGGGAAGAAATAGATGAAGATTTGAGCCTTGAAAGCCTTTTTGATTTTGAAAGGAAATTAGATTACGCAAAAATCTAATTACTGCTGCTATGCTTCTTGTCTTCAGCAACCTTATTTTTAAACTGGTTCATTTGAACTGTAACAGTAAACAAACAAATAATCAAAATTCCTTTTTTTCTACTGCCTTACTTTTTTCAATCACGCTGATCTTTCCGGTTCTTTCCATAAAAATCTCAGAAATATTATCAAGCGAATTCTGATTGAGAAGCAATCGCACCTCCTCCATCACATCGCCATAGCTGATGGTGCATCTTTTCATATTGCGGCCATTCAACATTCCGTCTTTATAAAGCGATAGGGGTTTCCCTTTTACCAAATGGCTGATCGTCTGATTTGATACGCTTAACCATGCGATTATTTTATACACAACAGACAAAGCTATGGAACCAACAACAGTTGGAATAAATGGTGAAGCGCCAACAACCGCCCTGCTGAGAACGGCACCCAGCATAATGATAATGCAGGTGTCAAAAGCCGATTTAATTCCAAAAACACGCATTCCTGTAAACCGAATCAGAATGAGGGCAATAAAAAAAATACTTATCGCCCGAACACTCATTTGCAAAGAATTCAAATCTTTTCCATGTCCGAATAACTCATTGATTAGATCCATTTACTATTTGCTTTTTTATCAAATTTAGGGCAACCTGCGGACCTTTTTTTGAAATGATTTTAAACTCTTTTTTTTCAAGATTGTTATAGGTGTTGAAGAAGTTTTCAATTTCTTTTTCAAGATAGTCATCCATAGAGGAAAGATCTTTTATTTTGTTATATTTTTCAGATGCATTGGCGGTGGCAATCAAACGGTCATTCCTGTTCGTTTTATTATCCTGGGTTTCTGTTGCTTCCATCACACCAATTATTTTACATTCAATAACGCAACCAGGCCATGATAATTCGTCCAATAAAACAAGCACATCTAAAGGGTCGCCGTCTTCGGCTTTTGTATGTGGAATAAATCCAAAATGAAACGGGAAAACCATTCCTTTCGGCAACAGCTTTTTTAATTTGAACATTTGCATTTCTTCGTCATAGTCATATTTGGCAGCGCATCCTTTTGGGGTTTCAATAATGGCATGTATGCACATTTCATCTTTCGTAAAAGTGGATGGAAGTTTCATAAAATTGCATTATCAATATTTGTACCTGAAAAGATATTGCGTAGAGTTGCATCGAAAACATTCCCCAGAGTTTACTGAGTAGAAACAGAGAAGCACAGAGAAAAACTCTCTGCAACTCAGTGGTTTTGTGATTTCCTCTGTGTAAGAAAATTCGAAATTGTTTCATTCTTTTATATCCGATGAATTAATTTCGCAAGAATTATGAAATCGGGATTTGTAAACATTTTTGGAAAACCTAATGCTGGAAAAAGTACGTTGCTTAATGCATTGATCGGAGAGAAGCTCGCTATTGTTTCTCCAAAAGTACAAACTACCCGCCACCGCATAAAGGGGATTTTAAATGATAAGGATTACCAAATAATATTTTCAGATACACCTGGAATTATTGAACCAAAATACAAGCTACACGAAAAAATGATGGCAGCTGTAAAAAGCAGCCTGGAAGATGCTGATGTGGCCTTATTAATTGTAGATATAAAAGATGATCTAAAAGAAGCAGACGAAATATTTTCCTCGCTTTCGCTAAAAGCACCGGCAATAGTGGTTTTGAATAAAACTGACCTCGTTAATAAAGAAACAGTTGATAAAGCAATTGCATTTTTTTCCGAAAAAAAATATTGTAAAAAAGTTGTAACAATTTCCGCTTTAAAAAATGCAGGCATCAAGGAATTGCTCGATGCGATTATTTCGATGTTGCCAGAGGGTGAGCCATTTTATAATGACGACAATCTCAGTGATCTGCCCATGAAATTTTTTGTGAGCGAATTGATTCGTGAGAAAATATTTTATTTATACCAGGAAGAAATTCCTTATCACACTACAGTTCTTGTTCAGGAATTTAAAGAAAAAACAACGCTCACAAAAATAACAGCCGATATTATTGTACAAAGAGAAACACAGAAAGGAATTATTTTGGGTGAAGGTGGAAAAATGATCAAACAACTTGGAACGCTTGCCAGGAAAGATATTGAAGAGTTTATTGGCAGAAAAGTTTTCCTGGAATTGTTTGTAAAAGTGCGTCCAAAGTGGCGTGATAATGAGATTCATTTGAGGGAGTATGGGTATTAGGCTGAAAGCTCAAAGCTGAATGCCGGTTTAGAAAGTTTAGTTGGTTTAGAAAGTTTAGAACAAAAATATTTACAATGAATTCTTTTGGAAAAAATTTCAGGGTACAGATTCTTGGGCAGTCGCATGGCGAATATGTAGGTATTGTAATTGATGGATGTCCACCGGGAATTTCAATAACAGTTGAAGATTTTAAAAACGATATTGAAAGAAGAAAGCCAGGTGCAAAAGGAACTACACCGCGCAAAGAAGATGATATTCCCGAAATAATCAGCGGCGTTTTTAATGATAAAAGTACCGGTGCGCCTATCACTATTTTATTTAAAAACAGTAATACCCGAAGCGGAGATTATGAAAAACAACGGGCAGTTCCACGTCCGGGTCATGCAGATTTTGTAGCACATAAAAAATTCAAAGGCTTCGAAGATTACCGTGGTGGTGGCCATTTCAGCGGAAGGCTCACGGTTGCATTGGTTGCTGCAGGAGTGGTTGCAAAAAAAGTGCTTGCTTCTTTTTCTACGGATAAAAAAATTGAAATCCATTCAACAATTGCTGAAATAGGCGGCGAAAAGGATTTGGAAAAAGGATTACAAAAAGCGATTGATGCAAAAGATTCGATCGGTGGAATTGTAGAATGTAAAGTTTCTAATTTGCCTATTGGTCTTGGCGAACCATTTTTTGATTCTGTTGAATCATTGATCAGTCATGCCGTTTTTTCTATTCCTGCAGTAAAAGGAATTGAGTTCGGTGCAGGTTTTGCTGCCGCAAAAATGTTTGGAAGCGAACACAACGATTCACTCATAAACGCAGATGGAACTACTGCCACAAATAATGCCGGCGGTATTGTAGGCGGAATTACCAACGGGAACGAACTGGTATTCCGGATTGTGGTAAAACCAACTTCTTCCACTCCCAAAGTACAGGAAACGCTGAATGTGGAAACCGGAAATGTTGAACCTTTTTCGGTAAAAGGAAGACACGACCTGTGCATTGCTTTACGGGTTCCGGTTGTGCTGGAAGCGGTGACAGCAATGGTTCTTGCAGATCTTCTTGCAGATTTCGCGAGCTAAAAAACTTCCAGGTTTCAGATCACTTAAAAAAACCGGAAAATGCAGTGAGCACTTTCCGGTTTTACAGGACAATTTTTAAAATAAAAACAAATTACTTACCGGCCAAATTGTAAACCGCATTTAAAAATTCTTATGAATTTGGAGTAAGAGTTCCATTCAGAATATATTTTATCTGCACAGCTTTTGTTGTATCAGTTGTCTGCGGAATTCCCATTAGCATGATCGTATAAACTTTATCTTTCTCAACAGAGATCGTCCTGTTTACAGAATAATTTTCAGCAGAAGCTGTTACGGTAAGATTGCCGGGGTTTACGCTTTTAAAATCAGAAGCGGTAGCAAAAGAAGCATCAGCAGTTAATACATTATTACCATTTTGTGCAATGCTGAAATCTGCTTTTGAAGAATCAGGAACTGCATTCACATAGCGTACAAATGCAAGCCCTGAACCGGTAGAAAGAGAATCAATATTATCATTCAGAATAAGATTGCGATACTTTCCATTTGCTCCCATTGAAAAAACAGAATAAAACTTTGATGGTTCAAAAACATAATCTGTGCTTGAAACGGTAGTGTCAGCATTGGCAAGGCCTAAAGCAATAGTTCTGTTGCCGCTGTAAACTGATAAATAGGTTCCTGAATAATTGGTATAAACCAAAGGTGAATTAGTAAGATAGCTGCCAGACATGATAAAATCAACACCCGGCTGGTCGGGAATTAAATTTACGGCCATCAAACCAGAAACCGGTGAATTGCTGGCTGGTGTATCTTTTTTGCACGCCGAAAATAAAAATACGCTTGCTGCAAGAGCATAAAAAATCTTCTTTTTCCAAAATGAACTACTTGTCTTTTCCATAGAGTAAAATTTGAGGTTTACGTGTTAAATAATGCTTTATGGTTAAAATAAAACGTATTCTTTTTTCATTTTAAAAGTTAAAATAGTTAAAGTCTTTACACTTTTATATTAACCAACTGTGGCTAAATAACCGATTATTTTTGAAAAGGTTTTGCTAAAATGTATCAGAAGTAAAGAACAAAAGTTTAATTTTTTTTTAAAAAAGAAAGTAAAAAAGAAATCTTTTTTATTAAATCATTTTTTAGCTTTTAAAGGCATAGTTTTTGGTTTTATCCTACAACAAATTCTTTAAAAATAATGTATAAAAAATCCTTAATGATTATCATTGCTGTAATTGGTATCACTTTAAACAGTTGCAGCAAAAAAGTTCATCCTTCCAAAACTGCCACTGTTATTCCATCAAAAAGTAATACTTCCCCGGAAACTAAAAAACCGATAGTAATTGCTACTCCTCCGGCAGAAACCAAAAAAATTGATTCTGTTGAAATTGCAAAAGCGCCGGTTGTGAAAACAAAACCAAAAACAGAATTCCCAAAAGTAATAACCGTAAATGACGAAGCAGCGAGCAAGAGCGTGGATGGGCGTTTATATTATGATGTAATGGGTCACAGGTATTGGAAAAATTTTAAAGACGGCAAATATTATTTGTTCGATAAATCCATGTATAACAATCCTGATTTTAAGCCGCCGAGGTAGTTTTTTCTAATAAGTTGCCGCCTCCAAGTATTATCCAAAAGAAGAAAAATATTGATGTACCTTTGTTACTTCCGAAAAAATATACTCCGGAATTACTCATTTATCATCACCTGGTTCAACAGAATCAATAAAAAAATCAGCAGAATACTTTATGGCAGAAACCTGGAACAAAAAGGAAAGAGAAAAGAAAAAAAAACAAAATAAAAAAGAAAAAGCAGAAAAAAAGCAGGAGAGGAGAGAAAACAATAAACTGAATCCGGAAAGTGAATACGCTTACCTGGATGAAAATGGAAATCTTTCTTCAAAGCCACCCGATCCACGCAAAAAAATAGTTGTAAACGTGGAAGATATTGAAATTGGCGTTCCCAAACAGGAAGCAGTAAACCCTGAAGACCTTATCCACACAGGCATTGTTACTTTTTTTAATAATGATAAAGGATACGGATTTATAAAAGATCAGGCAACACATGAAAGTGTTTTTGTTCACGCAAATTCTTTGTCGCAGCCAATTAAAGAAAACAACAAGGTTAGTTTCGAAGTAGAAATGGGCCCAAAAGGCGCTAATGCAGTGAATGTGAAGCTGGTAAAGTGATGTTTGATGTACGATGTGTGATTTAAATATTTTGCTTTCTTATTGGTCTTTTTACATACGTTTTTTTATTTTTTTTTAGGGAAATGATTAGTTCGCTGTTCAAGCTCTGTTTTAGTTTTCTTGTTTTGCCTTAACTCACAAAAAGGAAAGAAACAGCCAGTTCACTTTCAAATAAATTAAAACAAAGGCGCTGTCAGTGCGGGTTTGTAAAAAGAATTGTTTTTTTTTACTGCAATTGAAAACCTGAATCCGTCTTATTTATTCCTTTACTGTCCGCTATCTTTGTTGTTTTATAAATAAAGAAAAATGAATAACGATAAAAAATTAGAAACCGCCACTTTTGCAAATGGTTGTTTCTGGTGTACAGAAGCCGTTTTTCAGCAATTAAAAGGCGTGGAAAAAGTAACCAGCGGATACAGCGGCGGGCATGTAGAAAACCCGACATATGAACAGGTTTGCAATAAAAATACCGGTCATGCGGAATGTTTGCAAATTGAATACGATCCATCAGAAATTTCTTTTGATGAACTGCTCGAAGTTTTTTGGGAAACACACGATCCCACTACATTAAACAGGCAGGGAAATGATATCGGCCCACAATACAGAAGTGTGATTTTTTATCACAATGAAGAGCAAAAAGAAAAAGCTGAAAAATATAAGACTGCTTTAAATGAAAGCCATGTTTTTAATTCGCCGGTTATAACAGCCATCGAACCATTTAAAGTTTTTTATCCTGCAGAAAATTATCACGCGGATTATTATAAAAACCATCCAACACAATCTTATTGCTATTACATTATAAAACCAAAGCTGGATAAATTAAAAAAGGTTTTTGCAAATAAATTAAAAACACCGGCATAACTTTCTGGAGGAAAATTGCTATGCCTTTATTGGCAAGTGTTTCAGCCTGATGATACCGATAGAATGCAAGCCGCGCATGATCAGATAAGTAAAATCAAATTCAAACCATTTCTTTGCAAAGTTTGGATCCAGCTTTTCGAAATGATGATTATTTTGGAATAGTTCTCCCATCATTATCAGTCCAAATGGTGTCGTATTTTTTGATTGATCGCCATTATCAAAATTGCTGTAACCCATTTTGTGGCCAAACCAATTTACAATTGCACCTTGTATAGGCCCCATTAAAAAGTGAACCGGTAACAATAAAAACCACCAGAAATTCGGGGCAAAAAAGATATAAAAAGAGATATAAAAAGCGCCAAATGCGAACCTGCTAATCCAATGATCTCCGATCTTATCCAGCTTATCCCACACCGGAATATATTCCTTCGTGAATTGAGGATCGGGCAAATTTTTTCCGGTAACAAAAGCATGAAATATTTGTGCTGTATGTACCATCATGTGCCAGATATCTTCAAAGAAATGCGGTGAATGGGGATCCTTTTCCGTGTCGCTGTATGTATGATGCATACGATGCATAACGGCATAAGCGCGTGGAACTAAAAAAGAAGAACCCTGCATAAACCATGTAAGAAAATAAAAGATTTTTTCCCATCTTTTACTCGTGGTGTACATCTGATGGGAAGCGAAACGATGAAGAAAAAAAGAATGAAAAAATAAAGAAAAAAACCAGTGACAAAAGAAAAATAAAAGGATAGCAGTCATTCAGTGTTATTAAAGTTGAGAATGCTGTAAATTTCGTTTAAAATTCTGTATAACGGTCATGCTTACACGAACTTTTAACTTTTTGAAGAAGTGAAAAAACAAGAAGGCGATCATTAATAATAATGACAGTCTTCTTCACCTTTATTCTAAAATCTTTTTCTACTATTATTTTCCTAAAAGAAATTTGAAACCGATACCAAAGTTGTTTAAGAAACTTGTGTTGAAATTTGCATTAGCCGAAAAAATATTCCCTTTTACAGTTAAGACAGAAGTTGTTGAAGTACTTGTGTATTCTGTTTTTGTATTACTATAAGAAATTGAAGCAAGATTTGGCATTAACAATTCCATTTGCATTCTCTTACATACTGAATAGGAAATGCCGGGAGTAAAGGAGATGATGCCCCCGTTTGAAGTATATCTTTGAGCATTGTTTCCGATTTCAAAATGCCCTTCTGTATTTTTTGAATAATTATATACTCC
>DATILZ010000405.1:0-11913 GCA_035475995.1 Hanamia sp.
CCCACTTTTTGCATCACTGCCGGTGAATAAAATAAGATCGCCGGGCTTGCTGTTTTTTATCGGAACTTCTGTTCCTGCATTTGTAAAATCTTTGGAAACGCGTGGGACAGAAATATTAAAATGATTGAACACATAGTTGACAAAACCAGAGCAATCAAATCCTTTTTCTTTATCCATCGAACCATATTTGTATTTAATCCCAATAAGTGTTTCTGCAAAATCAACTACATCGGTTGCCGACACATTTTTTGTATTGATAGATCGTTCCGGTACTTTATTTTTTATTACAACAGCACTTCGAATATCAGCGCTGTTGGCAGTTTCCGGTTTGTTTGCCCTTCGTGAAGCACTACAACCGGTGAGAATAATAATGGAAATAATACAACAATAAAATGCAATTGTTTTCATAGTAGATTTTATGAGAAGATTTTTTGTAAAATCTGTTTCATTAATATCTGTCAAATATCCAAAAAAAAACTTCATCAGAAGTTGTAAACTTATAATTCTATTGTTTATAAAAGAACGAATACCGATTGTAGTAGTTCCTTTCCGGTAAATTGAGTTCAGTTTGCTGTTTTTGCGCTTTGCACATTCTAAAGTAATTTTGCAGCGTTTGTAAATACTATTTTAAAAAACAAATTCAGATTAAATATGGCATACGATGTAATAGTTTTAGGCAGTGGCCCGGGCGGTTATCCAGCAGCAATCAGGGCTTCTCAATTAGGAAAAAAAGTAGCGATTGTAGAACGTGAAAGCCTTGGTGGCATTTGTCTTAACTGGTGTTGTATCCCAACAAAAGCATTGTTGAAAAGCGCACAGGTAATGGAATATGCTAATCATTCTGTTGATTATGGGGTAGAAGTAAGTGATGCAAAACCAAACTTTGAAAACATGATCAAACGAAGCAGAGGCGTTGCTGATAAAATGAACAAAGGCGTTACTTTTTTAATGAAGAAAAATAAGATCGATGTGGTGATGGGATCCGGGAAATTAATTTCTCCAACAAAATTAGAGGTAACTTCTGCAGATGGCAAAAAACAAACACTGGAAGCAAAAAATATCATTATTGCAACCGGCGCCAGAGCAAGAGAATTACCATCACTGAAATTGGATGGAAAAAAGATCATCGAATACCGTAAAGCTATGAGCCTGGAGAAACAACCAAAATCAATGATTGTTGTAGGATCAGGTGCCATCGGAACTGAGTTTGCATATTTTTACAACAGTATTGGAACAAAAGTTACACTGATAGAATTTTTACCAAAAACTGTTCCTGTAGAAGATGAAGAAGTTTCAAAAGAGCATGAAAAGAATTTTAAAAAACAAGGAATCACTGTAATGACTAATAGTGAAGTAACCAGCGTTGACACAAGTGGTAATGGGGTAAAAGCAAAAGTGAAAACTCAAAATGGAGAAGTAACTGTTGAGGCTGAAATTCTTTTAAGTGCAGTCGGAATCGTTGCGAATATTGAAAATATTGGCATCGAGGAATTAGGAATAAAAGTTGAAAAAGGCAGGATCGCAGTCAATGAATATCAGCAAACAAATGTACCAGGAGTTTATGCGATCGGTGATTGTACGCCTCATCAGGCCTTGGCGCACAAAGCAACAAAAGAAGGAATCAACGCGGCAGAGCATCTTTCAGGAAAAAAACCTGAACCAATTGATTATAATAACGTTCCGGGCTGTACTTATTGTTCTCCGGAAATTGCTTCTGTTGGTTATACAGAGAAAGCGGCTAAGGAAGCCGGCTATGAATTAAAGATTGGAAAATTTCCTTTCATTGCGAGTGGGAAAGCAACAGCAGCAGGCGCTACAGAAGGATTTGTAAAAATCATTTATGATGCAAAATATGGCGAACTTCTTGGTTGCCATATGATCGGATATAATGTTACGGAAGTAATTGCAGAAGTAGTTGTTGCCCGCAAATTAGAAACAACCGCTCATGAGATTTTAAATGCGATCCATCCGCATCCGACCATCAGCGAAGCTGTGAAAGAGGCAACAGCAGTGGCTTATGGAGAAGCGACTGATATTTAGTTTAAAACGAAAAGATGCCCATTTTCTTAAATCGCTTCATAAATTTCTAAAAAAATAGCCCGTGAAAACGGGCTATTTTTTTTAGAAGCTATTTTTAATCCTCTTTATTTTACCTGGAAACTTACCTTTCTATTTCCCCAAAATAAATTTACTTCGCCTTCCGGACTTATGGTAAAAGTCATCTTTTCAAAAGGTGTACTTATCTCCTGGTATTGTGTTTTAATCCTTAACTGGTCATCTGATTCCTTGTAAGTAAACGCACCCCATTGATCCCATGTTTTATTAAAAATTATGGTCACATCTTTTCCATTAAATATGGTGAACAGTCCGTATTTTCCTGCCGGTAATTTTTCGCCATCAATGGTTACATCTTTGTCAGTTTCAAAAACGGTAGCTTCATTAGCGCCGGTACGCCATACTTTTCCTTCCATAGGTTCCAGGTCTTTCCCGATCGTTCTTCCTTTTATAGAAGGCTGGCTGTAATCAATAATGATGGTAGCGCCGCTCGGAATTTTTTGTGTTATCCGGGCTGGTGGGCTGGGCCTTTTGCTTTTATCCTCAGTCTTTTTTTGTGCATTTACTGTTGTTGCAAATAAGGTTAAAAGCACTGCTAATGAAAGAATTTTTTTCATGACGATATTTTTGTGAAGTGAAAAATTTAATAGTGCCTGTTCAAAGATTATACCTAATAAAGATAATACAGAAATCTATCAAAAAAGTAAGAACAGCAAACAAATAAAAATCCGGTATTCATATTTTAAATCTATCTCTCAAAAAGATTACTCAACTACCGGAGAAGCAGCAAGGATTTCGGGGCTTGCATGATCTTTAAACTTTTTAAAATTTTCTATAAATTTTGCCCCCAGTTCTTTCGCCTTTGCATCGTACAATATTTTATCATCCCAGGTATTTTTAGGATTCAAAATTTCTGATGGAACACCCGGGCAACTTTTTGGAATCATCATTCCAAAAACAGGATGAACTTCATATTCCACATCTTCTAATTTGCCTTCGAGTGCGGCTGTGATCATTGCTCTTGTGTAAGAAAGCTTTATGCGATTTCCAACTCCATAAGGTCCTCCACTCCATCCGGTATTTATCATCCACACATTTACATCGTTTTCCTTTATTTTTTTGCCAAACATTTCCGCATATTTTGCAGGATGCAATGGAATAAAGGGGGAAGCGAAGCATGCACTGAATACAGGTTTTGGTTCATTCACACCTTCTTCCGTTCCTGCAACTTTTGCTGTATAGCCGCTTATAAACTGGTACATCGCCTTGCCGGGAGAAAGTTTGCTGACAGGCGGTAAAATGCCATACGCATCAGCGGTTAACAAAAAGATATTTTTTGGAACGTTGCCAATGGAAGGATAAACCGCATTTCTTATAAAACTGATGGGATAACTTACCCGTGTGTTTTCAGTAATTTTTTTGCAGGCAAAATCAATTTTATTTGTTCCTTCTATAAAAGTTACATTTTCTACCAAAGCACCGGGCCGGATGGCCTGGAAAATTTCCGGTTCTTTTTCCGGACATAAATCAATGGTTTTTGCATAACATCCTCCTTCAAAATTAAACACTGAATTTTCGTCCCATCCATGTTCATCATCACCAATTAATTTTCGGATAGGATCTGTGCTGAGTGTGGTTTTGCCGGTTCCGCTCAGCCCAAAAAATATGGCGGTATCCTGATCTTTTCCAATATTGGCAGAGCAATGCATGCTTAAAACATTTCTGTAATGAGGTAATACAAAATTTAAAATAGAAAAGATTCCTTTTTTAATTTCGCCGGTATAAGCAGAGCCACCAATGAGAATAACTCTTTTTGTAAAATTGATTATTGTAAAATTCCCCTGCCTCGTTCCGTCTGTTTGAGGATCTGCAAAAAATGTAGGCGCATGAATAATATACCAGTCAGGATTAAAGTTTTCCAGATCTTTTTTTGAAGGGCGCAAAAACATATTGTATGCAAATAAATTGCTGGAAGGATCTTCATTTATGTTGCGGATATTCAGCCGGTATTTTTGTTCCGCGCAGGCGTAAGAATCCCTGATCCAAATTTCTTTTTCGCCCAAATGATCAATCATTTTTCTATAAAGAATATCAAAATATTTTTCTTCAACTGGTTGATTGATTTCATTCCAGTTTACTACGTTTGATGTGATTTTATCTTTTACAATAAAGCGGTCTTTCGGGCTGCGTCCGGTAAATTTTCCGGTGTGGATAACCAATGCTCCTCTCTCGCTTAATACACCTTCATTTCTTTCAAGACACTGTTCAATTAATTCATCAGGAGGAAGCTGGTAAAAAGTATTTTCAGCAGAAGGTAATCCTATAGAAAATAAGAGATTCCTGGGCACTTCAAACATGGTTGGTACTGACATACAGACTTTTTTGGTTTAGTCTGCAAAGTTAGTTATTCGCTTTTTTCAGGATTTTTAAAACACCCGATTTTACTATGTTTGTATCTTGCCCTTCGTCTCTTATAACAGTTAATCTCTAATAAAATTCGTCAATGTTTAAATAAAATGATACAGGTATTCGTATTTCATTAAAAACAATAAAAAAATATTTTTTTTATTGTGTTTCTTTTACACTATTTGAGCCGATTTTGCTAAATAGAAATCAGTAATATTTGTTTGTTTACTATATTGCAAGCATTATTTTTTCTAAATAAATGCCGTTATCAACATTTTAAAATTTCTTTTTCAGTTAATCCTGGAATTCGGTTTTTATAAAATTAAAAAATACATTTCATGAAATATTTGCCATTAAATCCCGAGATTTTTATTCAAAACCGGAAAAGGTTTATTGATAAAATGGATAAAAATTCAATTGCTATTTTTAACAGCAATGATGAACTTCCTTTTAACGGGGATGCGCTTCATCCTTTTGTTCAAAACTCCGACCTGTTTTGGCTTTCCGGAATTGAGCAGGAAGAAACGATGGTCATATTATTTCCCGATAATCCTGATGAAAAATACCGGGAAGTTTTGGTTTTAATAAGGCCAAACGAACTAAAAGAAAAATGGAACGGACATCAGTTGCGAAAAAATGAAGCAGAAGGAATATCCGGTATGAAAAGGATTGTGTGGTTGGATGAACTGGAAGGAATGCTGCAGCAATGGATTCATTTGTCGGATACAATTTACCTCAACACAAATGAGAATGACCGGAAAGCAAATGAAGTACCAGTGCGGGATTACCGGTTTGCTGCGTATATGCGTAACCGTTATCCTTTGCATAATTATAAACGCAGTGCGAAAATTTTAAGAGAGTTGCGTGCAATAAAAACGCCTTTGGAAATTGAAGTGATGCAAAAAGCTATTGACATCACTGATAATACCTTCAGGCGGCTGTTAAAATTTATAAAACCCGGTGTGATGGAGTATGAAATAGATGCCGAGATCTGGCATTCATTCTTATCACAACGTGCCTCAGGAACTGCATACGGAAGTATCATTGCAAGCGGCGATAATGCGCGGATTTTGCATTATGTAAATAACAACCAGGAGTGTAAAGACGGCGATTTGATATTGATGGATTTTGGTGCACGATATGGAAATTATTCTGCTGATCTTACAAGAACAGTTCCGGTAAATGGTAAGTTTTCTAAAAGACAAAAGACTGTTTACAATGCCTGTCTTGATTTACATTATTATTGTGCGTCTATTTTAAAACCCGGAATCACCATCAATCAATACACAGAAAAAGTGGCCGATAAAGCAACGGAAATTTTTCAAAAAATTGGTTTGTTAACAAAAGCAGATGTAAAAAATGAAGATCCTGAAAACCGGGCTTACAGAAAATATTTGTACCATGGAATTTCGCATCATCTGGGGATTGATGTTCACGATTTGGGAACAAAAACTGAACCTATAAAAGCCGGAATGGTATTTACAATTGAACCTGGAATTTACATTGAGGAAGAGCATATGGGAATCCGGATTGAAAATAATTATTGGATCACTAAAAATGGAAATAAAGATTTGATGAAAAATATTCCGGTAACCGTCGATGAAATAGAATCATTAATGAAAAGCCGTTAATTATTCTTATGAAAAATCAAATTCCAAACCTTTTCACTCTTCTTAATTTATTTTTTGGATGCATGGCAATTGTTTTTGCATTACAAACTGATAATGTGATTATTTATTTGAATGATCAATACAATAGCAATTTTAATATTCCTGAAAAGATAAGCTGGGCGGCTATTTGCATCATCATTGCTGCCGTTATAGATTTTTTGGATGGTTTTGTTGCGCGATTATTGAAAGCAACAAGTGAAATGGGAAAACAATTAGATTCTTTAAGCGATGTCGTAAGCTTTGGCGTGGCGCCTGCTGTTATTCTTTACCAGTTATTAAGATTTAGTTATGCAAGAGAAGCAAATGGATTAGATGTTTCTTTGTGGGCATTGGTGCCTGCGTTTATACTCGCCTGTGCTGCTGCTTACAGGCTTGCAAAATTTAATTTGGATACGACACAGCAGTATTCTTTCCGGGGAGTTCCTGTACCGGCTGTGGGTTTATTGATTGCTTCTTTTCCATTAATTCTGCATTTTAATTTTATTAATAGCATCAATACCATCATCATTAATAAATGGTTTTTATACGCCTCAATTATTGTCCTTAGTTATCTAATGGTAAGTAATCATCGCATCATGTCTTTAAAGTTTCGTGACTTTACTTTTAAAAGTAATTTGCCTAAAATAATATTGTTGGTTGCTGCTATTATTGCTGCCTTATTTTTGCATTGGATAGCGGTGCCGGTAGTTTTTGTAATTTATATTTTATTATCCTTAATCATTTCAAAAAATACAACTGAATGAATTTTGTAGCAGAAATAAAAATAATGCCTTTAAAAGAGTTATTAGATCCACAGGGAAAAGCAGTAATGGGAGCATTAAGCAATCTCGGTATTAAAAGTATCAATGATGTTCGTATTGGGAAACACATACAACTAACCATAGAAGCGGCGTCAGCCGAAGAAGCGAAATCAATCGCACAGGAAGCGGCTGAAAAATTATTGGCAAACCCGGTGATGGAGGAATACTTTATTTCCATTCACCTGATGAGCGCTAATTAATACCTTTATTTGCTACCACATCCCTAATCAGCACATTAGTACATAAAAAAATGCTCTACATTGTTCCATCACCAATAGGTAATCTTGCTGATATTACGTTCCGGGCAATTGAAGTTTTGAAATCCGTAGATTTAATTCTTGCAGAAGATACCAGAACTTCATCTACGCTTCTCCGTTACTATCAAATTGATAAGCCGACTACATCTTATCATCAGCATAATGAACACAAAATTCTGGATCATCTGATTACGCAATTATCATCTGGAAAAACAATGGCATTGATTACAGATGCCGGTACTCCAGGTGTAAGTGATCCGGCTTTTTTACTAGTTCGTGAATGTATCAAAAATAATATAAAAGTAGAATGCCTTCCTGGTGCAACGGCTTTTGTTCCTGCTTTGGTGAGCAGCGGATTGCCCATGAATAGTTTTTGTTTTGAAGGTTTTTTGCCATTAAAAAAAGGGCGGCAAACTTTTTTGAAAAAGATGGCAGATGAAGAACGAACAATGGTTTTTTATGAAAGCCCGATGCGATTGGTAAAAACTTTAAAAGATTTTATAGAATATTTTGGCCCGGAAAGACAATGTTGTGTCTGCCGCGAACTGACAAAAGTTTTTGAAGAAAATAAACGTGGAAGTTTACAGGAAGTTCATGATTATTTTAATGAAAAAAATGTGAAAGGGGAAATTGTGATTGTAGTAGGAGGGAAGGAATAAAATCGATTTTCTGATTATTTATTTGTTTACTGAAAGTGTTTTTAAAAAAAGAAAATAGATTGTTTAACTTTATTTGTATGGTGTTATAAATATTGATAAGAAATTTTACATGGACAGCTGTATTTAAAGAAACGCGTGTTCCAATACAAACCTTATTTGATTATGTTGAAGAAAGCTCATTAGAGGAATTTTTAAAAGGTTTTCCATCCGTATTACAAGCAGGAAGAAAAGGGTGTTGAATTTTCTGAAAATCTGAAATAAGAATATGAGATATTTATTGTTTTACTGCAAATACAATCTTCCGCTATTTTTTCTTTTTTTATAACTTCATTTTTCACGAAGTTTACAGCCTTTATCTTTTAAACTAAATTCATGAATAAAAAACTGACAATTTTCTTAATTTTTAATTTTACTTTTTTAATTTTTGTTTCTGCACAGCCCGACAGATGGCAGCAAAGAGTAAAATATAATATGAATATCGATGTGAATGTTCAAACGAATATTATTAATGGGATTCAAAAATTGGAATATACCAATAATTCTCCTGACAAACTTTCAAAAGTATATTTTCACCTGTACTGGAACGCCTTTCAGCCGGGAAGTGAAATGGATGTCAGAAGTATTGAATTAGGAAAAGTTTCGGTAAATGGAAGGCCTGATTGGGATTCAAGAGTCAGAGACCGCATTTCTAAATTAACTCCTTCTGAGATAGGTTATCAAAAAATAAAATCTTTAAAAATCAATGGTGTAGAACAACCGGTGATCGTTCATGGAACTATCCTGGAAGTAGATCTGACAAAGGCGATATTACCAAAAAGCAAAGTAATTTTTGATATCGTTTTTGAAGCTCAGGTGCCCGTTCAGATCAGGAGAAGTGGCCGCGATAACGCTGAAGGAATCCGTTACAGTATGAGCCAATGGTATCCGAAATTATGTGAGTATGATTATGAAGGATGGCATACACCGCAGTATGTTGCCCGTGAGTTTTATGGTGTTTGGGGCGATTACGACGTGATTATAAAAATTGATAAATCTTATAAAATTGGTGCAACCGGCGTCCTTCAAAATGCAAATGAAATCGGGTGGGGTTATGATAAACCAGGCACTGATTTGAAAAATATTTCCTCTGCAAAACGTACCTGGCATTTTATTGGAAAAAATGTACATGATTTTGTTTGGGCTGCTGATCCGAACTATGAGCACATTGTAAAAAAACAAGATGGCGTAACGATTCATGTTATTTATAAAAAAGTGGATTCATTGGAAAAAAGCTGGCAGACTGTTGCTGACGCTGCTGTTACCGTTTTGCCTTATATGGAAAAACGTTTTGGGAAATATTTATATCCGCAATATTCTTTTATCCAAGGCGGCGATGGTGGCATGGAATATCCAATGGCAACTTTAATAAAAGGGCCGGGCCTTGGAACAGTATTCCATGAATGGATGCATAGCTGGTACCAAATGATGTTGGGTTCCAATGAAAACGAACATCCCTGGATGGATGAAGGATTTGCAAGTTATGCTGCAGCAGAAGTTTCGGCATTTTACAACAAAACAATTGGGAAAGAGTCTAATCGAAATGCACTCCCGCTCAATCATGCAGGCGCTTACAGAAGTTATTATTTTTTGCAAAAGCTAAATCTTGCAGAACCAATGACCACCAATGCAGATCATTACAATACTAACGTGGCTTATGAAGTAAATGCGTATTCAAAAGGTGAAATGGTTTTAGAGCAATTGGGATATATTGTAAGTGATTCTGTAAGAGATAAGATATTACTGAAATATTATGATCTCTGGCATTCCAAACATCCAAATCCGAATGATTTTTTTAAAGTGGCACAGGATGTAAGCGGTGTTCAATTAGGCTGGTATAAAGAGTATTGGCTCAATACCATCAAAACAATTGATTACAGCATTGACAGTCTTTGGGAAGAGAGCGGCGTTACCAAAATCAGATTAAGAAGAATCGGTGAAATGCCAATGCCTGTTGATCTGGAGCTTACTTTTAAAGACAGTACAAAGGAGTTGCATTACATTCCGATGGACATGATGCTGACTAACAAACCTGCGGAAAGCTCAGAGAAAAGATTTGTTCATGATGTATGGAACTGGACGAATCCGACTTATGTGCTTGAGTTTAAACATCCGTTAAATCAATTAATAAAAGCAGAAATAGATCCTACAAAAAGAATGGCTGATGTAAACCTGGATAATAATATTTTGAAACTGAATTGGTAAATTTTACCGGTTAAGGTTGCTTAATTAAGTTAAATTGTTTTAATTACAATAATTATAAAAAGATAAAAATGATAAAAACAAAAAAACTTCAGGGATACCGATTTAGGATAGAAGTAAAATCAAAATATTATTTTTAATAAATAGGAGGTAATGCCTCCTTTTTATTTTTATTTCAAAATCATCACCGGCAGTTTTGCGTTCCGGTATATTGCCTCCGAAATATTTTTATGAGTGAGGGAATATAAAAAGCTTGATTCTCCCGGCAATGCAATGATTAATTGTACTTCATTTATTTTCTCAAAATATAAGATACCTTTAATCACATCTGAATCATCTACATAATAAATCTGGTGGTGGAAATTTTGTAAATAAGAATGCAATGTCTTCTCTGTTTCCATGAATTTCCTACTAGGATTTAAGTATCTCTTTTTCGGATCAACATTCAGGACCATTAACTGAACTTCCTTCCACTGTGGAGATGCCCGCAGATGGTTTAGTTTATTTAATTTCTCAATTGCATTGAAATTACAGGGAACAAGCGCTTTTTTAACCAGAGTATAAGTATAATCTTTAGGAACGATCAAAACGCGGACAGGACTGATTTTTGCGATGCTAATCACGTTCCCTGAAATCAAAGATTCGTTTAAGTAGTTGGAGTTGTCAATACCAAGCAGTATCATTACCGGTTGTTCCGTTTTTACCATATGAACGATGCCTCTCAGCAGCGGCAATTCGGTAATAGCGCTTTGTACTTTGATATTTGATCCTGTTTTTTCGTCAAGTTGTTTACATAAGTTATTCAATTGCTCTTTTTCATACATCCTGTTTTTGTTTAGATAATCCTGATCCACGTTTGCAAACTCACCACCCATAATCACACTCTCATACATTGAAGTATAAAAAGACCGTAATAAGATAATGCGTTCATAATTATATCTGCGCCCCCATTTAGCAGCAAAATCTATCGCATTTTCTGATTCTGCAGTAAAATCGACCGGTATAAGCATTGTTTTCATACACACTGTGTTAAAACAAAAATCATTTTACAATATTTTAATAATCTTTTTTCTTCTAAAAAACCGATGATCTTTTAAGACCAGATTGTACAAACGAATTTAATCAAATTTGTTTGATATTCAATGCTGGTAATATGCAATGGTGGCTAAATATTTGCACAAAATCTGAAAATAAAGGTATTTGAAGTTTTAAATTTAGTTTGTTATTTAACTATCAAGGTTATAACTTTGTTTTTTTTCAGTTACTTTATAATCAGCCTATGGCAACATCACTTCAAAAGGCAGAAATAACCAGGCATTTTACCCATCTTGCATTAGAATTAAGGGATAATATCCGGCAGTTTATGCAACAAAAATTTCGTGAAAATAATATCGATCTTACCTATGAAATGCATCAGATTATGGCATGTTTATGGAAGAAAGATGGAATTAAGCAGCAGGAATTGGCAGATCTTACATTAAAAGATAAAGCCAGTATGACGTTTCTTATAGATAACCTGGCGAAGCGGGGACTTGTGAAAAGAACTGAAGACATAAAAGACCGGCGAAGCAAATTGATTTTCCTCACTGGAAAGGGAAAGCAGTTGGGCAAAAAAGTAGAACCTTGGGTAATTGAATTATTTACTATTGCCAGTGCCGGTTTTAAAGTGAGTGATATCAGTCAATGCATAAAGGCAGTAGAAAAAATGCGCGATAATATTAAAGCCGGCTGATTAAAGATAGTTGAACAATTAACAGTTTATAATTGTACCATATATATATGCAAGAAGAGTCATTAGTGGTGTATGGGTCTAAACGGGTGATCATAA
>DATILZ010000406.1:0-5832 GCA_035475995.1 Hanamia sp.
TCTTTTTTAGTTCCGTATTTAGAGCGGCTTTGTTTACGGTCTTTTACGCCGGCGGTATCCAAGCTACCACGTACAATATGGTAACGTACTCCAGGTAAATCTTTTACCCTTCCGCCACGAAGCAACACGATAGAGTGTTCCTGCAGGTTATGTCCTTCTCCGGGAATATAAGCGATTACTTCAATTTTATTAGTAAGCCTTACTTTAGCCACTTTACGCAAAGCTGAGTTCGGTTTTTTAGGAGTTGTTGTATAAACCCTGGTACACACGCCTCTGCGCTGCGGGCAACTGTCAAGCGCTCTTGATTTACTTTTAGCCCTGATGATTGTTCTTCCTTTTCTTACTAATTGTTGGATTGTAGGCATCGTTTTTTTACCCTTATTTTTTTGGACGGCAAAGGTAAGTGTAGGTTTGCGAAAAACCAAAAAAATTTGATTGCAAGAAAAAATGAAATTATAAAATAAATAAAAACAGGAATATCGCTTATTTGTGCGTTTGCTGATTCTACATCTGAACAACTTGAACTTTACTCCCTACACTTTCACCATCCAGCCGTATTTATCTTCAGCTTTTCCTTCTTTTATCGCATTCATTCTTCTCCTGATTTCGGTGCCCACTTTCCATTTTTCCGTTTCAAAAGTCATTACAAAATCTTTATAACGCAATTCTTTTATAAAAGAAGTTGTAGCAGCCGTACCGGTTCCGAATACTTCGTGCAACGTACCTTTTTTATATGCATCCTCAATTTCATCAATGCTCAGGTTTCTTTCTTCCACTTTCAACCCCATATCTTTCAACAATTGAATTACGCTGTCGCGCGTTACCCCGGCAAGAATGGTTCCATCAGCTAACGATGGCGTTACCGCTGTATTTCCCATTATGAAAAATACATTCATCGTTCCGCATTCCTGTACATATTTATGTTCAAAGGCATCCATCCACAATACCTGGTCATAGCCTTTTCTTTTTGCTTCTGCAGTAGCATACATCGATGCGCCATAGTTGCCGGCATTTTTTGTGTATCCAACGCCACCTGGGACCGCTCTTACATATTTTTCTTCTGCATAAATGCGCATAGGTGCGCTGTAATAAGGACCAGTCGGGCTTAAAATAATCATAAATTTATACTTCTGGCTGGGTTTCACACCGATCACTTCGTCTGTGCTGAACATAAAAGGCCGGATATATAAAGAATGCTCCGGTTTTGCAGGAATCCATTCTTCATCTAATTTTATCAATTGTTTCATTCCCTCAATAAATATTTCTTCCGGAACCTGTGGCATTTCCATCCTTTCAGCAGAAATATTGAAGCGTTTGAAATTATCTTCCGGACGGAAAATAAACGCTTCTCCTTCCTCATTTTTATATGCCTTTATTCCTTCAAAAATCGCCTGGCCATAATGCAAAGCCGCACATGCCGGGTCAATGGTTATAGGCTGATAAGGTTTTAATTCAACAGTTCCCCATTCGCCTTTATCATAATTCACTTCCAGCATATGATCTGTAAAATATTTTCCAAAAGGGATATTATTGAGATCTAATGTACCTAATTTACTATTTTTAGTTTTCGTAATTTTAAAATCTTCAGTAGCAACCATATCATTTAAATTTGCCACAAAGAAACGAAAAAAAGAGGAGCTAAAATACTTTTATGAGCCTAAATAACATCCAGCTTTCTGACATTACCTGTCAAATGCTTTTTGAAAAAAACCTGGTTGCCAGCACTGAAAATAAAGCCTCAAATGAAATTTCAACAGAAATAAATATAACCAGCCTGGGTGAAAATCAGAAGAATATCCTTTTTTTGGTAAATGATCCGGAATACAAATTTTTACCGGATGAAGAAATGGAAATGTTGTCAAACCTGATAATTGCCTGCAAACTTTCGATGGCCGATATTGCTTTGGCAAACTATCATTATAATCAATTTAATTACTCACAATTCCATAATTGCTTTCAACCAAAAAAGATCCTGTTGTTTGGGATTTCTACCGCTCAGATGGATTTGCCTTTTACCATTCCTCATTTTCAGATTCAACAATTTCAGGATCAATTATTTCTAACCGCGCCACCACTTGCTGATTTTTTACAAAATAAAAACCTTAAAAAAGACCTGTGGATCAGTCTTCAAAAATTATTTTTAAATAAATGAATGAGTTAATTTTTGCCACCAATAATGAAAATAAAGTTTCGGAAGTAGAAGCGATTCTTGACGGAAAATTTAAAATTATTTCTCTGAAAGAAGCCGGAATTGAAATTGACATTCCTGAACCATACGATACACTTGAAGAAAATGCATGCGGAAAAGCGAGGGTGATTCATACATTAACAAACCAGGATTGCTTCGCCGAAGATACCGGCCTGGAAACAGAATCTTTGAATGGCGAACCTGGTGTAAAAAGCGCCAGATATGCCGGTGAAAGCCGCTCTTTTGAGAATAATATCAATAAGTTATTAAAGAATTTAGAAAATAAAACGAACCGTAAAGCGCAATTCCGCACTGTCATTTGTTTGATTCTGAATGAAAAAGAAAAAATTTTTGAAGGTATATGCAAAGGCATTATTATTGCAGAAAGAAGGGGGGGTGAAGGATTTGGCTATGACCCGGTTTTTATTCCGGATGGTTCTGCAAAAACCTTTGCAGAAATGACAATGGAAGAAAAAAACATTTTCAGCCATAGAAAAAAAGCCATAGAAAAGTTAATTGCTTTTTTAAAAAAACAGCCCTGATTTTTTAACCAATATTATTTTAGAAAAACACCTCAAAAAATTTGACTGCTCCAGGCAACCATATTCCTTCTGAAAGCGACTTAATAAAAGGATGTATAGATGGTGATGCACAAATGCAAAGATTGCTTTATCAAAGATTTTCTGCAATGATGTACGCGGTTTGTCTCCGTTATTCTGAAAATACCGATGACGCAAACGATGTATTGCAGGAAGGATTTATAAAAGTTTACAAGAGTTTGAGCAAGTTTCGTCGGGAAGGTTCTTTTGAAGGCTGGGTACGCAGAATTTTTATCAACACCTCTATTGAACATTACAGGAAAAAAGTAAAATTATATAATGTAACAGAAGTACAGGAAAATACCATTGAAGACGATAATTTAGATGCGCTTGATTCGCTGGCAACGAAGGACATCATGAATTTAATTAACGAATTGTCGCCTGGGTATAAGCAGGTTTTTAATATGCATGTAATAGAAGGATATTCACATAAAGAAATAGCAGACGTACTTGGAATTACAGAAGGAACCAGTAAATCTCAATTGGCAAGAGCAAAAGGCGTTTTGAAAAAAATAATTGAAACAAGAGTGGAAAATTCAAAAAAGAGCAGGTAATCTGATCATGCAAAATTTTAAAAATAAAGTCTATCATTATGAAACTCCTCCACCGGAGGAGATTTGGGATCGTATTGAAGAAGAACTGCAGAATCAAAAAATATTAAATTTACATGCACATAGAAAATCAAAGTTTCTTTTCTATGGCGCTACCGCCGCTGCCTCTGTGGTAATTATTTTTGTAGGTTCACTTTTTTTCAAAAAAAATAAACAAACTGACTCCACCGCAAATGTCCAAACCAAACACGAGTTATTAGCGAAAAAAATCGAAGATTCTATCAATCTGAATCAGAAAATATTAGAATCAATTATTCATAACCCAAATGAAAAAAAGGAAATTATTTCTAAAAACCTTTCTCAAAACGCCAATAAAAAATATCTGACTGTTGCCAACCCTGAAGGGCAACCTGTTAAAATTTCTCCTAAAGTCGCCACTTTGATTATTTCTGCCGACCATGAATTTCCTCCAAAACCGGTTTGGAATAAAAAGATAGACAAATGGCAAAAAATCATGCTGGCCAGCACCATTTCACCCACATCAGTCAATTTTATTGACCTGATACAGCTAGCCGCCAACAATGAAAATATAGAATAAAATTTTCTGATGCCCAGGATAAAAATTGAACTTCCCCAAAAACTACTTGCTTCTGTTTCCATTCCTGTACGCATTACCGATATTAATTATGGCAATCATCTTGCCCACAATTCTATCGTAGAAATTATTCATGAAGCGCGGGTACAATTTTTAAATCAGTATGGTTTTACAGAATTGAATGTTGGCGGCACCGCTCTGATCATGGGCGAACTTTTAGTTGAATTTAAGAATGAATCTTTTTACAATGACCTTCTTAAAATCAGAATATTTTCCGGAGAAATAACCGGTGTTTCTTTTGAACTTTTTTATGAAATCACTGTAAACAGGAAAGAAGAAAAGATAGTTATTGCGTTGGCAAAAACAGGAATGGTTTGTTATAATTACGCTATAAAAAAAGTGCGACCCATGCCCGCAGAATTGAGATTGATTCTGTAAAGTTGCTGTCTGTTTTCCGGATATTTTTAAATTTTTTCTTTTCTTTTTCCAAAATATAAGTACTTTTAAAAAACTCTTTTTTATGTTATGGAGAAGATTTAACGGCGAATCAATTGACTTGCCTATCAAAAATGCCGTAGAAAAAGCCATTCAAAAAGAAACCGAAGCCGGTAATAAATTAAAGGTCTGCATCGGCACCGACAGCCAGGTAAAAAGCCAGGAAACAGAATTTGCAACAGTCATTGTTTTTCTTCGCGAAGGACGCGGCGGATTTATGTTTATTCACAATGAAAAAACTACTCAAAAGTATAGTATTAAAGAACGGATGCTGGTAGAAGTAGCCAAAAGCATTGAGATCGCCTATGAACTATGCGATTTATTTACAAAATACGATGTGGACATGGAAGTGCATGCCGATATTAATACTAATCCTGGATTTAAAAGTAATGAAGCTTTACGCGAAGCAATGGGTTATATCCTGGGAATGGGTTTTGCTTTCAAAGCCAAGCCTGAAGCGTTTGCCAGCAGTTGTTGTGCCGATAAAATGGTGAATTAAGAAAGTTTAGAATTGTTTAGATGGTTTAGAAAATGGACAAAATTATTTTAATTGTTTGTTTCCTCGTTATAATTCCCATCGTCATTTTAATAAACAGATTGAGGATGAAATATGGGAATACAAAAACGTTATTGATCCTTCAATTCTGCTGGTTCCTCTTATGCATTGTTGTTATTCTTTTTCTTCCTAAAACCTGATTTTAACAGAGCACAGAATATTGTATTGGGCGCTTTTACCAGTGGAGGATTGGTTTATTTTTTTATAATTTTAAAAGAATTTTGAAAAATTAAATCATTTGATTTTAATTTTTAAAAATTAAACAACCATCCCCATAACTCAAAAACCGGAATTCATGAGTTAGCGCATATTCATAAATTTCTTTCCATTTTTTTCCAATCATTGCAGCCACTAATAACAATAAAGTGGATTTTGGCTGATGGAAATTCGTAACCATTCCATTGATTATTTTGAATGAATAACCGGGTGCAATAATAATTTGTGTTTGAATAAAAAGCCGTTTTAGTTTTTTAATAATTAAATAATTCAATAAAGAACTTAAACATACTTCCGCTGAAATATTTTGAGAAAATAATTGTTTTTCATACACTTCCCATTGTTCTATTTTCAGGTTTTCAAATTCAATTTCAGGATTGATATAAGTTTTTAATCCCATCCAGTAAAGGCTTTCAACAGTTCTGACAGAGGTAGTACCTACGCAGAATATTTGCTGATGAATATTTTGAGTTAATTGCTCAATAAATTTTACAGAAACATCTATCCATTCAGCATGCATTTCATGACCTTCCATGCTGGAAGATTTTACAGGTTTAAAAGTGCCGGCGCCCACATGAAGTGTAACAAAGCCGCTGTCGATATTTCTTTTCTTTAAAGACGAAAAAATCTCT
>DATILZ010000407.1:0-5295 GCA_035475995.1 Hanamia sp.
TTGATCCCAGAATTAAAACTGGGGATCATTGTATTCACCAATCAACAGTCTGGTGCGGCTTTCAGAGCGATTACCAATACCATTAAAGACAGTTACTTTGGAATAAAAGGAAAAGATCGCATAAAAGAATATCATGATCAGGTAGTTCAAAATGAAGCTGAAGCTAAAAAAATAACCGATAAAATTTGGGCAGACATCAATGCTGAACAACAAAAAAATAAATCCGCAACAGACTTCAGTATGTACACCGGAACTTATGTTGATCCCTGGTTTGGTGATGTAGTGATTTCTACAAAAAATGGAAAGCCGTGGTTCGATTCAAAAAATTCTCCACGCCTCACCGGTGAAATGTTTCCTTTTAAAGGAAATACTTTTATTGTAAAATGGAACGACAGAAGTATGGATGCCGATGCTTATGTAATGTTTGATCTCGATTATGAAGGAAAACCAAATGCAATAAAAATGAAGCCCATTTCTCCATTAACGGATTTCAGTTTTGATTTTCAGGATTTGAATTTTACAAAAAAAAAATAATTGAAGGTTTAGATTAAAATTATAATGAATTGACAGAAGAAATTGAAACGCATCCTTATAAAGCCTTTATCCCTGAAAACGTTACTGTGCTTATCGTTGGCAGTTTTCCGGGAAGAGAAGTAACCCACAAAATCCTTACGGAAGATGAATGGTTTTATGGCTCTAAAAGAAATCAATTCTGGAAAATTATTTCCGGAGTTTATGAAACAGAATTAAACACAAAAGCACAAAAACAAAACCTTTTTGCAAAGCATGGAATCGGGATTGTGGATATTTTTTTAAGAATAAAGCGAAAAGGCAACAATAACATGGATAGCAATCTTGAAGTGATTGAATATAATGATAAAGCAATTAAAGAAATATTGCAAAATCCAAAGATTAAAACTATTTTTTTTACCAGTAAATTTGTTGAAAAAACTTTTCTAAAATTATTTCCTCAAATAAAAATTGGGGAATGTCTGCCTTCACCCTCGCCACGATTTGCGCGTATGAATCTTTTGGAAAAGATAAATTATTATAAAAGGAAATTACCAAACCATTCAGAATAACATCAAAATTTCCGGCTATGGATCTCTCAAAAAGAAATAAAAAAATTGCCAGAGAAGTAATCGAAAAAGGATTACAAATAGAGTTTGCTAAAGGATTAAATGAAGCGTATGAAATGCTGGAGAAGTGGAAAAAGCATCATTTAGAAAATCGTGAGGCATACCATTTATTATTCAAAATCGTCACAGATTTTGATGAACATATTTCTGATCGCTATGATTATATAACCGGTTCAAGGTATTTTATAACAGTTCTTTCTTTATTGATTGATGGCACAATTACTGAAGAAGATATTAAAGATTTTTCACCGGATGTATTTGAGGCATTACGTGATAGTAAAGAGCGGTTGGAAAGATAAAAACTACTGTTTGCCATTGTCAGGCGCATTGCTGTTATATTTAAGCAAGGGTAGGTGTTTTAGCTTTTGTCGTCCTTCCGGTCAATTGTGCACACGCTTGTAATGAAGTTGAGTTAGTCCTTTATCAAACTGTTTTGTTGAGATAAGTTCTAAAATTTGTTCCGGTCGCCCGTCTTTGAAAAGTCTTGTTCCATTACCAACTAAAATTGGAATAACAGAAATTATAAACTCATCGATCAAGTCATTCTTCAAAAGCTCCGTTACAATCTCTGCTCCACCGTCACAATATATATTCTTCCCGTTTTCAGCTTTTAATTGTTGTACCAATTCGGTAAGGTCTCCCGTGTAGAATATTGTTTTACCAACAGCCGGTTTTTGCGTCCTTGTAATAACATATATATTTCTATCTCCATTATCGTAATGAGAAGTACCAATTTCTCTAAGTACCCAATCATAAGTTTTTCTGCCAAGAATTATCGTGTCGATGGTCGCTGTAAATTCCGCGTATCCATAATCTTCTCCCACTTTTTCTACCAATTTCAAAAAGCTAAGATCGTCATTTGGTTTGGCTATGTAGCCGTCTAAACTTGTTGCAATGTATAATATTATTTTTCTGCTCATTATTATCTGATTAATTTTTCAAATCACTATTTTTCATACAATCCAATTATCCATTCAAATATTTCTTCGTTTGCTGCCTTTGTCATTTCTGTAGGAAAATAATTAAAAGCATGTGAACTTTCAGGATAATAGCAAGATAAGTTTTATTGTTTGCCAATCTCAATCATGCTTCGAAAAATAAATATTCTATCAACTTTTGCTAGCTGATAGCAGGTGCAAATCGTTAAAGCAAAGAGTAAATAAATCCAATACTTACTTTATGTTTTCCCACCATTTTGTAAAAGTTTGATTACTATCATTCAGATAGACCACTTCTCCAATTTTAGGTGTTAGCAAAGGCAAATGATACTCCTTTTCATTCAGTTCGTTAAGAGTTTTTAATGGCTCATCCCATGGATGATTTGCCAGTTTGAATTTAGAAGAATGTACAGGAAGTACCCGTTTTGCTCCTAAATCTTTTGCAGCTTTCAATGTTTCATCCGGTAGCATATGAATGGCTTGCCACGCTAAATTATACTGACCGTTTTCCAAAATTGCCAAATCAAACCCTCCAAACTTTTTCCCGATTTCAGCAAAATGAGTATCGTAACCACTGTCGCCACCAAGATACAATTTCAAATTGGGTGTTTGCAAAACAAATGAAAGCCAAAGCGTATTGTTTCTTGTAAAGCCTCTGCCGGAAAAATGTCGTGCGGATGCGGTGTCCAATGTAAAATTATCACTGATTATAACACGATCGTTCCAATCTTTCTCAATGATTTTTGTAGGCTCCAACTTCCAATATTCAAAATGTGCACCTACACCTAAACCGCAAATGATCTGCCTGATTTTAGGTTTTAATTTCATTATCGTGCGATAATCCAAATGATCGTAATGATCGTGTGTGATGAGCAGGAAATCAATTTCAGGCATATCTTCAGCTGAATAAATATCCGTGCCT
This sequence comes from Hanamia sp., assembly GCA_035475995.1. Classification (GTDB taxonomy): domain Bacteria; phylum Bacteroidota; class Bacteroidia; order Chitinophagales; family Chitinophagaceae; genus Ginsengibacter. Next base: position 3,000 of record DATILZ010000407.1, read on the forward strand.
TTAAAGGATTTATTAGAATTCGGAATTGGTGAAGCATTACCGCTGAAAACAGGGTCAATCAGAAAACGTTTGCCGTTAAGCTGAATAAAGTAAGACGAATGTCCAAACCAAACTAACACATTTTCGGTGATGGGTAAATTTTTTAAATTGGTTTTTACAGAAGGAATATTATCTATAGGTCTTGTATGCGGATGTTTTTTGAAAATGAAATTATACATTACACCTGCCATAGAATAGCCTTCGCTTACCATAGGTGTAAAATGTATATTTTTAAATTTTCCATCTTTGTAATTGGGTGATTGTTGCAGCTGTTTAAGACGCTTGCCTCCTGGTGCTTTTCCAAATTGTGGTTGATGCATTTAAAAAATGTTATGGTTAATTTAAGCTTTTAGCATTTGGTCAACTTGTTTGCTTAATTGTTTCAAAAAGAAAGTCCTGGCACTACGGTTACCTGCTTTGCTTTAGTTCAAAACTTTTAAATCCAAAGCCGCCTTTTTTAAAATAAATTTTGATTTTATTGACACCTTTATTCAAATGAATTTTTGTCGGTACAGAAGGGATGAATTTATTTTCATCGCCCGATTGAGCAACAGAAATATTTGCAGAAATTAATTGATCGTTATTATATAAATCAATTACACCGTCAGTCCCGGAAGTGTAAAATATAAGGTTATAATTACCGGCTTTTTTTGCAGTGATTGTATAAAGCAACCATTCGCCCTCCTCAATACTGAATATATAAGGTTCACCGCTTTGATCATTTTTTATATCCACACCGTCGTTACGATAAGTGCGGCCACGATTGCCTTGCGTATGCACGCCAGGTGTATACTGGTAACTGGCGGTGTCTTTATCATTATATGCAAAACCATTTCTTCCCAAATCAAAATCAACGGCATCTATTTTTGTATCTGATAAAATAATGTTTGGTTTAAAAGGCAGCGTTGCCGTTGAATATACCTGCCTGAACATGGCGTCAGTTACATCTTTGTGATACACATTGTTTTCAATTTTTATATTATTGAGAAGGCTGTTTAATATTTTTTGAGAAAGAATTGAATCCGGTTTTGGTGAATTTCCTTTACAATAATCAACAAACAAATGATAATCTTGAGATTGTTTTATTTGCAAAGGATTGTTGATCCCCATCTTTTTTAACTGCCACCAGCACCAGCCAATGTCATTGTCTTGCATCAGCCGGATGGTATTCGTAAACCATGTGTTTGAATTTTCGCCGCTCTCACCAAGCCATAATGGAACATTATATTTTTCACGATAATCCAGGAAATTCTGAATCGTTTCTTTGGTAGAAAAGTTTCCATATTTATGAAAACTGATCACAAGATTATTATCCCAAAGCGGAAACATTCCCCGATAATTATTTGCAAATCCATTTCCTTCTAAAAAAATTATGTGGTTCTTATCCACCTCACGAATAGCCTTTGTAAGTCGAATAAAAAAATCGCGTAAAGGGATATTTCTTTTTTCTTCGGTTCCTCTTTTATCTTCCGGATCATCAAAACCCCAATTGGTTTCATTCAAGATATCATAGCCACCGATGTAAGGTTCATTCGCATATCGCTTCGCCAATTCTTTCCATAAAGCAACAGTTTTATCCTGGTTTGCCTGCGATTGCCAAAGGGATGGTTCATTCGGGTTTCTGTCAGAAATAGGAAGATCATTTCCTTGCCCGCCGGGCGCCGCATGGAGGTCGAGAATGAGATAAATTTTATTTTCTTTGCACCATTTTAAAAGATCATCTACCATTTTAAAACCTTTCAGCAACCAGGTATTTTTTCCCGCAACCGGTTCATCTTTTACAGCAAGGGTAAATAAATCGTAGTGCATTGGCAATCGTATTGAATTAAAACTCCACGATGCCAGAGAATCAATATCCGTTTTTTGAGTTTCATTTTTCAGCCATTTATCATAAAAAATATCAGCCTCGTTTTTGCCAACAAGCTCGGTGATCTTTTCTTTGATCTTGTATTGTTGCCCCAGAAATCCGAGATTAAACATATAGCCTTCCTGCAACATCCAGCCACCCAAACCCATTCCTTTTAAAATGAAATTTTTGTTGACGTCATTTTCCAAATGTTTGCCATTCACTTTTAAGAATCCCTGCGCATTGGATTTTGAAAACGGAAAAATGAAAAACAATAGTCCGATAGCAATTTGTAGAATTATTTTTTGCATAGTTTATTCAGGAATAATGTGTGAAGTGTGACCGTTTCAGTAAACAAAGAAATATTAACCATTGTTGTTTTTTTTGATCTTCTAAATTACAATAGTTGAA
>DATILZ010000408.1:0-4523 GCA_035475995.1 Hanamia sp.
CCTCCAATTCCAATGTTTACCACATACTTTATTTTTTTTCCTGAATAACCTTTCCATTCTCCTGAATGAATTTTCTGGCAAAAGTTTTTCATGTGTTCCCATTCTTTTTTTACCTCGGGCATCACATCTTTGCCTTCAGAAAAAACAGGTTTGCCGGAGAAGTTTCTAAGTGCGGTATGTAATACAGAACGACCTTCTGTCCCATTGATTAATTCGCCGGTAAATAAAGATTTAATGGCTTTTTGTAATTCGCATTCATAAGCGAGATCAAGCAACATTATTTTCGTTTCATCTGTTATTATATTCTTTGAAAAATCGCAAATGATATCCGTAACGGCCAGCGAATATTTTTTAAAACGTTTCTTATCCTCCTGGAAAAGATCTTTCATCTGTACATGTTTCATTGCTTTCGCATGTTCCTGTAATTTTTTCCAGGCAGCGGTTTTTGTGGGATTTATTTTTGGAAACATTGAATGGTTATTTTGATTTCTAATTATTGCGAAGTTAACAGGATAGATATTAAATTTCTTTTTTGTAAATTAAAAAAAAATTTTTCTGTTTGATTTTTTTAAACATCTTTCCATTACCATATTTATACCAACTTATTAATGATGCAAATTTTTTAAAGTCAATCTCATTCTGTAAGATAAGGCAGTAGCGCGTTTTTTATTTTCGCCATGGGAAATAAAAAGTGTATCAGGTTGTCGTGATCACCACAGTTTCCCGAAATAAGCACAGTTTAAAATTTTGGCCAAAAAAATTTTTATGGAAAGATAATTGTGAGATAATTAATAAACGAAAATCTTTAAATAATTTAGGCATTCACGAAACCGTATATTTATCATGCTTAAATTAATAAACCTCTTATTCATATTCATTATGATTTCAGAATCAAAAGCTCAAACTAATGATATTAAAACTTTCAAAAATTCACCAGTAGTAGCAGATGGTGCTGCTTTAAAATTAATTTCCAATCAATTCGCTTTTACCGAAGGTCCGGCAACAGACAAGAGCGGAAATGTTTTTTTTACAGATCAGCCAAATAATAAAATATGGAAGTATGATACGAATGGAAAGCTTTCTGTTTTCTTATCAGATTCCGGCCGCTCCAATGGAATGTTTTTTGATAAAAAAGGAAACCTGATAAGCTGCGCAGATGAACATAACCAATTATGGGCGATCAGCCCGGAAGGAAAAGTAACGGTGTTAGTGAAAGATTTTGATGGTCTGCATTTCAACGGGCCGAATGACGTTTTTGTAACTCCCGCCGGAGGAATTTATTTCACAGATCCTTATTATCAGCGATCTTACTGGACAAGAAAAACACCTGAAATAAAAGGTCAGAAAGTATATTTTCTAAAAGGAAAAAATGATGCAGTTGTAGTAGTTGATGATCTTAAAAAACCAAATGGAATCATTGGAACTCCGGATGGCAAATATTTATATGTTGCTGATATCGAAGGAAACAAAACTTATAAATATACCATTGCTGCAGATGGAATGCTAAAAGATGAAAAAGTATTTACAGATCAGGGTTCTGATGGAATGACGATTGATGAAAAAGGAAATCTTTATCTTACCGGAAAAGGTGTAACAGTTTATAATTCTGAAGGTAAAAAAATTGAACATATTGATGTTCCGGCAGACTGGACAGGCAACATCACTTTTGGTGGAAAAGAAAGAAGCTTTTTATTCATTACCGCTTCGCAAAATATTTATACTTTAAAGATGAAGGTGAAAGGTGTGTATTAAAATCAAAATTTAAATGGCAAAAACCTGCGTATAGTAAATCCTTCCATGCTTGTCTTTTGCGATGCCGATCCCGATATATTTGAAACGCCCAAGCATATTACGCCGATGACCAGGAGAGTTCTTCCACATACTTACTACCTGTTTTCCTGATGTGGGGCCATAAGCGACATTTTCTGCAAAACCAGAAAGTTGTTTGATGTCTTTTTTAGCCATTGCGTCTCTTTTGTAAAAGCCCGCATGGCCAAACGCTACGCGTCCTTTTGCCATATCCTCGCTGTGTCGCTTCGCAATTTTATTCAGATCATTTCTCATGATCAACTGATTTAGTCCCTGTGATTTTCTAAACTGATTGGTTTGATGGAAAACTTCCTGAACCAGTTGTCCCTGGGCTTCCATTAAAAACGAGGAAAGAAATAGAAAAAGGGAAAAGCTAATAGAAAGAAGAAAAAAGTTTTTTTTCATTTTTAAAGTACAGATAAAAACAGAAGACAAGTTTTATACCATTGAAATAGTTTTGCGTGAAGATGGCAGATGATTAACATTTTTTTTTGCTGATGAAAATCCTGCTCCCGGCTCTCACCATTTAAAATACTGAATTACAAAAAAAGGAATTGCCTTTGTTTCTTCTTTTACCGGAACATAATTTGCATCAGGAAGGAAAACAAATCAAGCCAACTTTTATTTGAATAAATTAAATTTCTCTTTCTAAATAATTGTATTTTACAAAAAAAAGCATGTGGAAAATTCAGTTAATCCGTTCTTTTTAAAATTAAATTTTTTAATATTCTCCTTTGTTATTACTGCAAATCTTTTTGCGCAAATACCACACAATGGGCTTGATGTGCAGCATTATCGCTTTAATATTACTTTAAATGACACAAACAATATTATCAAAGGAAATGCAGAAATTGCCACTGCATTTACACAAAATGAAAAGCAAGTAATTTTTGACCTGGTGAATAAAAATAAAGATGGAAAAGGAATGACCGTAACATCTGTAACAAAAGATAGAATTTCAATAAAATTTTCGCAGGATTCGCAACATGTTATCATTGATGATGAAGGATTTAAGGGAAAGGAAAATATTTACAATATCAGTTATGAAGGGATTCCGGGCGATGGGTTAATTATTAGTAATACTAAATTTGGAGATCGTTCTTTTTTTGCAGATAACTGGCCAAACCGGGCACACAACTGGATTCCATGCAACGATCATCTTTCTGATAAGGCGACTGTAGAATTTATTGTTACTGCTCCCGATCATTACGAGGTAGTTTCTAACGGCAAAAAAATTGAAGATAAAAGTCTTCCCAATCATTTAAAACTTACACATTGGAAAGAGAATGTTCCATTGCCTACCAAAGTAATGGTAATTGGAGTTACTGATTTTGCCGTTGATCATTTTGCAGATGTGGATCGTATTCCGGTTTGCAGTTGGGTTTATCCGGAAAATAAAGACAGTGGTTTTAAACATTATGCAATAGCAAAAAATATTTTACAATGGTACATAAAACAAATTGGGCCATACGCATATGAAAAACTTGCAAATGTGCAGTCCAAAACAATTTTTGGTGGAATGGAAAATGCAAGTTGTATCTTTTATTTTGAAAATTCGGTGAATGATAAAGGGATTGAAAGCTTATTCGCGCACGAAATTGCGCATCAGTGGTTTGGCGATAACGTAACAGAAAAAGACTGGCCGCATTTGTGGCTCAGCGAAGGTTTCGCTACTTACATGACCGATTTGTACCTCGAAAATAAATATGGAAAAGATTCTTTAAATAATTTGTTGAAACAACAAAGAGAGACAGTTTTAAGATTTTATAAAAATCATCAAACACCTGTTGTTGATACATCCGAAAAAGATAATTTAATGCATTTATTAAATGCCAACAGTTATCAGAAAGGTGCGTGGGTACTTCATTTGCTGCACAGAAAAGTGGGTGATAGCTTATTCTGGAAAGGTATTCGTGCGTATTATAAAACATATTCAGGTGGTAATGCAAGCACGTCAGATCTTGAAAATATTTTTGAAAAAGTAACGCATCAGAATCTGGAAAATTTTTTTAATCAATGGCTTTTTAATCCCGGGCAACCCATGTTGGATATTCAGTGGAATTATAACAAATCAAAAAAAACGGTTTCCCTAAAAATCGAACAAACACAACCAAATCTTTTTGAGTTTCCTTTACAAATAGCTTTTATTAATGGAAATTATAAAGAGCTTAAAACAATTAAGATCAAAAATAAAATAACAGAAAAAGAAATTCCGCTGAATATGATTCCAACAGAATTAATTGCTGATCCTAATGTTGATTTATTGTTTGAGTTGAATGACCTGCAGCAAACGAAGAAATAATCTGAATTAATTTTTTTTTATAAAAAAGCAACAGATAAAAGAGATATAAATTCAGCTTTTAAAAAGTTTTATTTTTAAACCTTTACCTTAATAACAAGTAATCTAAGCCGAAAACACCTTATTGCCTTATTAAGAAAAATATACAAATTGAATACAACAACCTTTACATTTTGTTCTGATTAATACAAAAAATAAGGTAATAAGGTTTGTGAGAAGAGAAGGTATTCAGTTACTAAGGTAATAAGGTTTGATTGGTAATTCAATCATCTAATATTTTTGCCAGAAAAAGCAAATCATTTTTTTTGTAAAGATTGCCGGCGTCAACGAAGCACTTGCTGAATTCTTCCAACAAATGTTGAATAATTTTTTTATCGTTTAACGGCTTGTAGTACGATGGTACGGGCGGTACGGA
>DATILZ010000409.1:0-2292 GCA_035475995.1 Hanamia sp.
AAGTTTGTATTTGGACTGATGTAAGCATATTTTTCGCTTTTTGTTCGCGCTATACTAAAGTATGCTTTCATTCTTCTAATAATCAAAGTAATATAATTATAACAGATTATTACTTTGAAAATAAAAACAATACCTTTCTTATATCGAATTCACCTTAAATTAAGATGCATCTTCATGGGGATGCCAATGACGTAGCAACTTTTGTTCCCGGATTACTGAAACGTAATTACATTTGGCCTTTTGCCGCAACAATCTAACCAGCTAACAATCTAACCATTCAATCGTCCTCCCTCTGCCGCTTATCCTTGAATTTTAAAATTTCATAAAATTCTTTTCAGGAAACTTTGGTAACGTAAAAAGTTTCCTTAGTTTTGCGCCCGTTATGGAATTAAAGGAGAGAATCAAACAAAAAGCGGATGAACTGTACCGGCGTTACGGAGTAAAATCGGTAACGATGGATGAAATTGCGTCGCAACTGGGTGTTTCAAAAAAAACAATCTATCAGTGTTTTTCGGATAAAAATGATTTAGTAGATGCTGTAATTGCCGACATATTGAATTTTAATAAAAAGTTTTGCCTGAGTAGCAGGGAAAATGCACAAAATGCAATACACGAAGTATTTCTGGCTATGGAAAGCCTGGAATCTATGTTCGACAATATGAACTCGACTATCTTATTTGACATCGAAAGGAATCATCCTGCCACTTTCAAAAAGTTTAAAGAGTTCAAATACAATTTTCTGCTCGACATTATCAAAGGTAATATTGAAAGAGGCAAAGCTGAAGAATTATACCGCCCGGAAATGGACACCGATATTATTGCTAAAGTCCGACTGGAATGTGTCATACTTCCTTTCAGCGAAGAACTTTTTCCACAAAAACAATTTCAGATGGCTTTTCTGCATAAGCAACTGATAGAGTTTTTTCTGTTTGGAATGGTAACTCCGAAAGGGTATAAATTAATTACAAAATATCAAAAAGAAAGATCCGAAAACACTCGGGTGAAAAAAAACGTACAATGAAAACAGGATTAATCAAATTTACTTTTGCCACAATACTCAGTGGTGTTTGTTTTATAGCAAATGCACAACAAAAAGCGCCTTCGCAAGTTCATTCTTTTACTGCACAGGAAGCGGTAGATTATGCATTAAAAAATGCAGTGCAGGTAAAAAATGCACTGCTTGATATCAAATTACAGGAGCAGCAAAATAAGCAAATTACAGCAGCAGCTTTGCCTCACTTTACCGGAAGTGCCAGCTTAAGTTATAATCCCAATGTTGCGGTACAAACCATCCCGGATTTTATTTCGCCGGCTGTATATGGAGTCCTTTCGCAAAATAATGTAAAAAATGGTAATGGAGAACCAATCGTTGCGCCGAAGGATTATGGTTTTTTCGCTGTTGGTTTTGGTGCAAAGTACACGTTGAATGCTGGAATAGATTTTAACCAAATATTATTCGATGGCCAGGTTTTCGTTGGCTTGCAGGCAAGAAGGGCTTCTATAAAAAATGCACAACTTGCAGCCGATGTTACTAAAGAACAAATAAAAGCAAACGTTTACAAAATATACTATCAACTCGCGGTTGCCAAAAGACAAATAGGTACCCTTGATGCGAATATTGCTAACTATGATAAGTTGCTTCACGATACAAAAGTTATTTATCAAAATGGCTTTGCGGAAAAACTGGATGTAGATAAAGTCCAGGTGCAATTGAGCAACCTGGAAACGCAAAAACTAAAAGCACAAAACCAGATTGATGCAGGAAAAGAAGGTTTAAAATTTTTGATGAATATTCCACAGCAGGATTCCCTCTTTCTTACTGATACACTTTCTGATGAAGAATTAAAATCAGGCATTCTTGAGCAGAATTACAATTATGAAGATAGAAAAGATGTTCAGCAATTAGAAACTGCAATGGACCTTGGCGCATACAATATAAAAAGATATCGCTTAAGTAAATTGCCAACACTTTCACTAGCAGCCAATTACAGCAAAAGCGCTCAGCAACAAACCTTTGATTTTTTCAAATCACCTTATTTTACTTCATCCTTCATTGCATTGCGTCTGAGTGTACCAATCTTCGATGGAGGAGAGCGGAATGCAAATATCTCAACAGCAAAGTTGAATTTGCAGAAAATGAATAATAATTTAAGTCAGTTAAAATCTTCAATTGACAACGATGTGAACCAGGCGAGGATAAATATGAGATCGGCTATCCTCACTATGGATGTCCAGAAAAAGAATATTGAGCTGGCGCAAAATGTTTATAATTCTACCAAATTAAAATATGAA
>DATILZ010000410.1:0-4123 GCA_035475995.1 Hanamia sp.
ATACATTAATTACCGACCTGAACGTACTTGCCAATTTTAATCCAATAGTGCCTGAAGAATACCAGGGCGCTGAATTTCTAATGTTGGGAAATCTGATGCCGAAATTGCAACTCAGCGTAATAGAACAATTGAGAACACGCCCAAAATTAATTGTTCTTGACACCATGAATTTCTGGATGGAATCGGCAATGGATGATTTAAAAGAAGTATTGTTGAAAGTAGATGCTTTATTGATAAACGATAGTGAGGCGAGGGAGCTAAGCGGCGAATTTTCTTTGGTAAAATCTGCAAAGAAAATTTTGCAAATGGGACCAAAATACCTGATTATAAAAAAAGGAGAGCATGGCGCATTATTATTTCATAAAGACAATGTATTCTTCGCGCCGGCTTTGCCTTTGGAAGATGTCTTTGACCCGACAGGAGCAGGTGACGCTTTTGCCGGCGGATTTATAGGCCATCTTTCTCACACAAATGATATCAGTTTTGAAAACATGAAAACCGCGATTATTGTTGGCTCTGCAATGGCAAGCTTTTGTGTAGAGAAATTTGGGCCACAACGGTTAAAAGAAATTTCAAAAAAAGATATTGAGGCACGGCTGCAGCAATTTGTACAATTGGTAAATTTTGATATCGCATTGGTTTAATTTTCATCTAATCTGATAAAACAATGCTTGAGTTAATCGCACTTATATTCCTTACAAGAGAAATCGGCAGGCTTGCAGAAAAGAAAGGTCTGAAGCCGGTTAACTGGAAAATTTACCTGGTAATCGGATGGATATTTTTTGAGCTTATCGGGATATTTGTGGGTATTATGCTATTCGGAATGAACAATCTTATATCCGTCGTTCTTATCGGCTTCGCTTTTGCCATTACCAGTTATTTTCTCCTAAAAGGACAATTGAACAAATTGCCTGACCAAAATATAGATGACGATATTAATAATGTTGGTCATTTTTGATATTTCCTCAGCAACCAAAACACTAATTCGCATTATTTCTTGCTTTGCTGAAATCCTGAGATTCAGTTATTAGAACTGTAACTTTGTAATCATTTCTTTTCTTTTAGCTCAAAAAATAAAAGGGCTTGTTACTGATTTTTATCTTTTAAAAAATAAATTCTATGTCAGATTTAATTAAAGAGTTTAACGACTACCGTGAAAAAATGAACGAAGTGATTTTGAGTAAAAATAATTTAGTAATGAAGCGTCTTTGGAACCTGGATACCAATACTTATGAAGAAGGCGCACTGGATAAAAAAACAAAAGAAATGCTGGGACTTGTGGCGAGCATGGTTTTACGGTGCGATGATTGCATTAAATATCATTTGGGAAAATCACATGAACTGGGTGTTTCTACAGATCAGATGTATGAAATTTTTGCCGTCGCAAATATTGTAGGTGGAACCATTGTCATTCCTCACACGCGTCGTGCTGCAGAATATTGGGAAGAATTACAGAAGTGATTTTTTCCTTGACATTTAAAGAAACTTTTACAAAAGCGTTTTATTGTAGAAATGCAAACTTTGTAGAAATTATTTTCTTTACTTTTAAAAAATAAACTTTTTAAAATACCAAGTGCCTTTTTTCAAAAATATTTTTCTTTCTGCCGAACAGCGAAATTTCCGGAAGCAACTTCGAAATATTCTTGGATTTTCACCATATCAGCTCGGCTTGTATAAAACCGCACTGAGCCACCGGTCTGTAAGGGAAGGTGCGGACGAAAATAATGAACGGCTGGAATATCTCGGCGATGCGATAATCAGCTCCATTGTAGCCCATTACCTTTTTATGCGCTATCCATATAAAGACGAGGGTTTTTTGACAGAGATGAGAAGTAAAATGGTAAACCGCAATCAACTAAATGATATAGCTGTAAAAATCGGTTTAAAAAAAATTACCATTTATAATCATTTCGACCATTCACTTAAAATTTCACAGATTTTTGGAAATACCCTTGAGGCTTTGGTGGGCGCAGTTTATCTTGATAAAGGATATGAACAGACTAAAAAATGGGTAACCCAGCGAATCATCAGCCCACATTTGTTTATGCAGGACCTGGAAAACCTCGACATCAACCAAAAAAACAAATTGTATGGCTGGGCAAACAAAAATGGGAAAATACTGGAATTTGAAACGCTCAGTGAATCAATGGAAAACGGAAGAAGATTGTTTACGATCGGTGCAATGGTGGATGGAGTTTTAGTTGCAGAAGCAAAAGCGTTTAATAAAAAAGATGCCAGCCAAATAGCTGCACAGATAGCCATTGAAAAATTAAAATTATGATGAAATTTGGAATCATAGGTAGTGGAAGCTGGGGTACAGCGCTTGCAAAAATATTAACGGATAATAAAAACCATATTAACTGGTGGCTGCGTAGCGATTCAAATATCAGCAGCTTTAAAAGCCGCCGGCATAATCCTCAATATTTACGAAATGCCTTTTTTGATACCAGCCTTATCAGTTTTTCTACCAGCGCTGAAGAAGTAATTAACAACAGCGATACGGTTATAATCGTTGTTCCTTCAGCGTTTGCAGATGAAACGCTCGGTGGATTACCCAAAAATATTTTTAAAAATAAAAAAATTATTTCCGCTGTAAAAGGAATTATTCCTGAAAGAAATGTATTGCTAAACGAGTATTTAAAAACAGAATTTGGCTTTCAATTAAAAAATTATTTTACCGTTCTCGGGCCTTGTCATGCGGAAGAAGTGGCTGCCGAAAAACTCTCTTATCTCACTTTTACAGGCATCGATGAAGCGTTGACCAGGGAGATTTCTTACCATTTTCAAACGCCTTATTTAAACACACTTCACAACACAGATATTTACGGAGTGCAATATGCTGCAATTTTAAAAAACATTTACGCAATAGCAGCCGGAATCGCCCATGGGCTTGATTATGGCGATAATTTCTTAAGTGTGTTAATTGCAAACAGCGCTGATGAAATGGCTGGTTTTTTAAGGAAAGCGGGAATTCAAAATGTGGAAGTTGGTTCAATCGAACATCATGCAATGAACCAAAAAGAGAAGCCGAGAACAAATTATGCGGCTTCTGTTTACCTGGGAGATTTATTGGTAACCTGTTATTCACTTTACAGCCGCAACCGCACTTTTGGAAATATGATTGGCAAAGGTTATTCTGTGCAATCGGCACAATTAGAAATGAATATGGTGGCAGAAGGATATAATGCCAGCAAATGTATGTTTTTGATAAATGAAAAAGTAAAAGCTGAAATGCCGATTGCAGAAACGATTTATAAAATTTTATGGAACGGAATGGCGGCAGATAAAGGGTTTGAGGAAATAGAGAAGAATTTGGTGTAGGGGTAACCTTTACGGTTACCCAATAATTAATTAATCCAATAATTAAAATATCTTGAAACTTTCATTCTTCATTTTCCTCATAGCTTCGATATTTTTTTCTTGCAAAAAAGACTCATTTACTACAAGTCCGGATGCGACATTATATACCAATTTAGATACATTATCTTTCGATACCGTTTTTACAACAGTTGGTTCCATCACCCAATCTTTTAAAATTTTTAATAACAATAATGAAAAGCTGCGCCTCTCACAGGTAAAACTTTCAGGCGGCAATTCGTCCCCTTTTAAAATGAATGTGGACGGTACTTCTGCTGCTGAAGTAAATAATGTTGAAATAAATGCAAACGATAGCATTTATGTTTTTGTCCAGGTAAATGCTCAAACTTCAGACTCTACACTTCCGTTTATTTTGAGGGATAGCATTCAAATTTCCTTCAATGGAAATAAAAAGTTTGTTCAATTGCAGGCGTATGGTCAAAATGCTGTTTTTTTAAAAAATAAAAAGCTTACAGGAAATGTGATTTGGAATAAAAAATTACCTTATGTAATTATTGGCGGAATACAAATTGATACCAATGCAACTCTCAATATTTCTGCCGGAACAAAAATATTCCTGCACGCTGATGCACCATTTTTAGTAAATGGAACTTTACACGCAACAGGAACAAAAGACGAACCGGTTATTTTCTCAGGAGACAGGCTCGATGCAGATTACAAAGATTTACCGGCTAGTTGGCCCGGAATATTTTTTCGCAATACCAGCCAAAATAATTCTTTAAAACATACTATTATAAAAAACGCA
>DATILZ010000411.1:0-2324 GCA_035475995.1 Hanamia sp.
AATACTCCATATGCTTCGTCCGGCTCTTGTTTTTGATTTGTCTACACTCCCGGCAACAAAAGCCGCTATTGAAGAGCCTACGCCAAAAGCTGCCATAACCCAACCATTATATTTATCTTTTAGATAAAGGCCGTTTGGGAACAATTACGAATTTAAGAAAGACGGATGTGTTTTTACTAACACCGGGAGATGCGCATACCTTTGAAATCGTTGTCGGCAGGCAAGAGGGAAAAATGGATGTGAGTGAATTTTTTAAACGACTGGAATTTATATTTCACAACCATCACATGTTAAGGGCAACGTTATATCAGCTACGGATAAAAATGTATTTAAAGTATTGATTAATCAACTAATATCAGAAAAGAGAATGAGCAACTTTTTGATGAGATTATTACTGAAAATATCGTTTTCTTACTTCTCCATTTGAATTGCCCAGAACATATAACAGAATATCAGCAATTATTTTAAAAAACAAAATCCCAAAAATAAAATCCATAAAAACACTGCTTACATACAGCAAAATATTTACAACAACAAATTAATTAAATTAGAAAACTTAGCTACACATTTTAATAAATCTGCAGACCATTTAAGCAGATATTTTAAAATGCAAACTGGCAATACCATCAAAGATAATATTACCGGGTACAAACTCAATCTTATACAAACAAGATTAAAATTAAGTTACCTTACTATTTCAGAAATTGCCCAGGAAATGAATTTCACAGAGGAAAGCCATTTGAATAAGACATTCAAAAATGTATTTGGAAAAACAGTTACACAATTCAAAAAAGAAGAAATTGTAAAATCAGCTAACCACCAAATAGTAAAGACTTGCTTTTTAGGAAAGTGTCAGCAACCGATCCTGCAGCCAGAAAAGCCATCGTAATAATATCCTGTACCTGGCTCAGCATCTGCGAAAGCAAAATGGTACGGCCAATGGTTTTGCTGTCTCGCACGTTCCAATTTATCATAAAATTCCGAATCTTCAAATTGGTCAAGGTCTAATGTAGCCGCATGTTCCATGATTTGAATCGAAGTATGATTAGAAAACAAATCGCCCAATAAACTATCCACCAAAGTGGTTGCGCGGCTTAAAGCATCAGAAAGAATCGCTAATAAAAATTCTATTGCTACCAACTGCCATAAATAATAATGTTCACCTCCGGAACCTCGGCTCAACAAAACGACCTGGTCAATAATTAATTTGCCCACATACAAAATAGCCACGGGCAAAGCAGAACGGGTAATCCGAAGCAGCGCATTTATTAATGTAAGCGAGGGACTTGTTTGCCAGACTAGCTTAAAAAACCGGGGAAGGTTATTAAGTGCTGAAAATCGCTCCTTGATGGTAACATCTGCCATTTATTAGTGTTTCTTAATTTAAGATGCTACTAAATTCGTTTACCCTTCTTTATCAATTATTCTTAATCTTTACCCGTAACAATTTTATAGAATTGATAAAAACCAAAGTATCCGGTACCAGATGAATCGCTGCTGCTTGTATAGGCCCGATTATTCTTAATAAAACAAGAATAATTCCGGTAATATGAACCACTCCAACACCAACGATAATATTCTCCTTGATTGTTTTAAAAGCTCTTTTGCTAACGGCTCTTGCTCTTGCAATCTTATCTAATTTATCCTGCATAAGGACAATATCCGCTGCTTCCATTGCCGCCTCTGTTCCGGCAGCACCCATTGCTATGCCGATATTTGCCTGTACCAATGCAGGTGCATCATTAATACCATCTCCTACCATCGCTACTTTACTCTTATCTTTTTGTAGCTCTTTAATAATATTGATTTTATCCTCCGGCAATAAATTAGCCCTAAAATCAGTAATGCCAATTTGTTTGGAAACGTGTTTTGCAGTTTCAGCATTATCTCCTGTGAGCATTACGATGTGTTTGACGCCACTTTTTGTTAATCCGGTTATCATTTCTTTTGCACCTTCACGAATGGCATCAGACACATAAAAGATTCCAGCCAATTTATTATCTGCCGAAAGGTAAATAGCAGTGTCAGTAAGGTTTTCGGAAGCTGTAATGCCTGTAATTTTATTTTCTTCCATAAAAGATTTGTTGCCTAATAAAACAGCTTTTCCATCTACATTTGCTTTTACGCCACGGCCTTTTATTACTTCAAAATTTTCAGGCTCTCCATAAGCAACTTTTAGTTTGTCCGCATAAGTTAAAATGCTACGGGAAGAGCCGGTAATTTGCGGGGAATGGATCATCTTTCGGATACTTTGCATTTTATGAAAATGAATGTTTTTTATAATAAGCTTCCCATCTCAGTAATTGATAAAGTAATGGATAAAG
>DATILZ010000412.1:0-1572 GCA_035475995.1 Hanamia sp.
AGGAACAAAAACTTATGGATAGGAACCGATGGAGGTGGATTGCTTTTGTTCAATCGTAATAATGGAAAATTTCAACGCTTTACTACCGCTGAGGGATTACCAAGTAACTCCATTTTGCGATTACTTGAAGATGGGAAAAATAATTTGTGGTTAAGTACTTACAATGGATTATGCAAGTTTAATACAGTAACCAAAACATGTAGGAATTTTTCACAATCGGATGGATTGCAAAGTAATCAATTCAGCTTTAATGCGGCGCTGTCGCTGAAATCCGGAGAATTTCTATTTGGTGGAATCAAGGGCTTTAACGTTTTCTATCCAGACAGTGTGTATGATAAAAAACAAACGCCGCAAGTCTTTCTAACAGGATTAAAGATCAATAATACCAGTATTGAAGAAAATGATTCTTATGTAGCCAAAAGAAACCTTGAAAAAATCAACCAGGTCAACTTACCTTTTGACCAGGCTATACTTTCTTTAGATTTTGTTGCATTGGATTATACAGGAACAGACAAAATCAAATATGCTTATTTATTAGAGGGATGGGACAAGAACTGGATCTACGTAAACAATATTCGAACAGCCAATTATTCCAGGCTTCAGGAAGGAACCTACATTTTTAAAATCAAGGTCACTAATTCAGATGGAGTATGGAGTGCAGAAAGGCAATTGTTGAAAATAGTTGTTCTGCCACCATGGTATCGTGCCTGGTGGGCTTATTTAATATATGCTTTTGTTTTATTCAGCGCAGTTTATTTATACATAGTTTATAATAAACGGCAGGAACGATTAAACTATGAAGTAAAACTTGCTCATCTTGAAAATGAAAAAGAGAAAGAGCTGACAGAGAAGAAAATTTCTTTTTTCACCCATATTTCCCACGAATTCAGATCTCCCCTTACCCTTATTATTAGTCCACTGAAAGATCTGCTTGCATCAAAAAAAGATGAAAAGGGAAAAAATGAAATTTTCTCAATTTATCGCAATGCCCGCAGGTTGCTGAGTCTTGTCGATCAATTATTGTTATTCAGAAAAGTTGAATCTATTGATCAACAGCTGAGAATTGAAAAATTTGACATTGTTGAAGCTTGCAAAGAAGTGTATTTGAGTTTCAGTCACCATGCGATTTCAAAAAATATCGATTTCAGTTTTGAAAAAGAAAGCACAGAAATATTGGTTTACGGGGATAAGGAAAAAATCGAGATCATACTTTTCAATCTTATATCCAATGCATTTAAGTACACCAGTTCAGGAGGGAAAATTATTTTGTCGGTTTCCGAAGAAGTAACGAGCATTACTATTATTGTAAAAGATACTGGAACCGGAATCCCCGCTGAAATTGGCAATAAACTTTTCGATTCTTTTTACCAGGTCAACAATAGTGAAAAATCATCGCAAACCGGCTTTGGTATCGGACTTTATGTTTCTCAAAAACTGGCGGAAGCCCACCTTGGGGTGCTGAGTTATACAAGTGAGCAGGGCGTTGGCGCTGAGTTCAGTCTTTCTTTGTTGAAAGGGAAAAAACATTTTTCCGCACAACCTATCAGTGAGGAATATACAGAAAACAATTCC
>DATILZ010000413.1:0-3740 GCA_035475995.1 Hanamia sp.
TATCTTTTACTACAATATCAAAAAAATAAAGCTGCTCTCCCGGTTGCAAACTCCCCTGGATATTAGTGATCCAGACCTTTGGAAGCGGAGTAGAATCAAACCTGTCGGCCGTGATGCTAAATGTCTCTTCTTTCTTACCGGTTTCATCATTCAAAACCACGCTTTTTTTCCTGTAAAGAAAGCGGTAAGAAGAGATCGGATAATTATGATTTTGAGCATCAACGATTTTCAAAGGAAGTGCAACTAACTGATTCCCTTCATCTGTAGTTACCTGTGCTCCATTTTGATTTACACCAAGATATGTTTTTACAACCGGAGGTTTGAATTTTTGCACTTTCGTAATCACTTCTTTTTTTTGCGCAAAGGAAATTTTTGCGGTTGTGGCAAATAAAAAAATGCAAAGAAAATATTTCAGGATCATTTTCATAACCGCTTTATAAGTTTTAAAAATTGTTCAAGATTGCCAATCTTCAAAAGGTTGGCAATCTTTAGAAAAAAAACCTTTACAAAGAAGATAACGTCTGTTCAATCACTTTAATTTTTGTTTCTGCATCCTGTTTTTTCTTTCTTTCTAATTCAATCACTTCAGGTTTTGCGTTCTGTACAAATTTATCGTTACTTAATTTCTGATCTACTGCAATTAGGAAACCTTTAAGATACTTTAAATCTTTTGTAAGTTTTTCTTTCTGAACGGTTGTATCTATTTCTGTATCTGATTTTATATAAATTTTTTCATTTCCTGCAACCGTCATAATTGACAAAGCGGCTGGTGTTTCATTAAAAACAATGTGATCCGCATTTGTTTGCTTAGCTAATATTTCTTTAATAGATTGATAAGAATCAGGATCTTTTGTTTCAATATATAAGGAAACTTTTTCTTTTGGTTTTACATTGTTTTTATTTTTTGCATCGCGCACTGCCGTAATGATGTTTTTCAATTTATTTCCCACTTTTAATATTTCAACATCAGCTTCCTGAACCGGCGCAAACTGTTTTACCATCAGATCATCATTTCTTTCTTTCAATAAATGATAAATTTCTTCGGTAATAAAAGGCATGAACGGATGCAGGATCTGTAAAAGATGATCAAAAAAAGAAACTGCTTTTTCATAAACTTTTTGGTCAATAGCTGTTCCAAATTCTGGTTTGATCCATTCTAAAAACCAACTACAGAAATCATCCCAGATCAAAGAGTAAATGGTCTTCAATGCTTCGCTCAAACGAAACTGGCTCATTAAAATTTCCACTTCATTTCGCACTTCATTCAACCGGTTTTCAAACCAATTGATTGCGAACTGCTCATTACTGATTGTTGATTGCTCGCTGTTGATTGCTGATTGCTGATTGCTGATTGCCTTCTTCTCTTCCCACATCTTCAATAACTTCATTGCATTCCACAATTTATTATTGAAGTATTTTCCTTGCTCCAGACTGCTTTCATCAAACAAGAGGTCATTTCCAGCAGGAGAAGAAATCATAATTCCAAAGCGCACCGCATCAGCGCCATATTCATGAATGAGCGTTAAAAGATCGGGACTGTTACCCAAACTTTTGCTCATTTTTCTTCCCATTTTATCACGCACCATTCCGGTGAAATACACATCACCAAAAGGCTTTTCATGCATGTATTCCATTCCTGCCATGATCATCCTTGCTACCCAAAAGAAAATAATGTCCTGCCCGGTTACCAAAACTGAAGTGGGATAATAATAATTAATATCTTTATTATTTGGTTCGGTAATTCCATGAAAAACTTCAATCGGCCAAAGCCAGGAAGAAAACCAGGTATCCAGAACGTCTTCGTCGCGTGTCAGCTTTGAGCCTTCAGCTTTGAGGGGTGAGCTTTCAGCCTTTAGTTTTGAGCGTTGAGCCTTTTCAGCTTCTTCTTCCGTTTCCGCTACATACACATTTCCCTCCTCATCATACCATGCAGGAATTTGCTGGCCCCACCAAAGCTGACGGCTGATACACCAATCCTTTACATTTTCCAGCCAATATTTGTAGGTAGCGTTAAATTTTTCATTCGGATGGATGCGTATTTTTCCGGAAGTCACTTCTTCTAATGCAGGCTGAGCAAGATCCTTCATTTTTACAAACCATTGGGTTGATATCTTAGGCTCTGCTACAACGTTTGTACGCTGGCTGTATCCCAGCCTGGTGGTATATTCTTCTTCTTTTAGCAACAAGCCCTTTTCTCTTAATTCTTCCACGATTTTTTTGCGCGCAATAAAACGGTCTTCCCCAATAAAAATTTGTGCCGCTTCACTCAGGGTTCCATCTTCGTTTAAGGTATCTATTACCGGAAGATTGTGTTTTAAACCGATATTAAAATCATTTATATCGTGGGCAGGTGTAATTTTTAAAATGCCGGTTCCAAAATCTTTATCCACATATTCATCAAAAATTACCGGCACTTCTTTATTGATCAAAGGAACAATTACTTTTTTCCCTTTTAGATTTTGATAACGTTCATCATTTGGATTTGCACAAACTGCTACATCACCCATAATTGTTTCCGGCCTTTGCGTCGCAATCACAATGAAGTCGTTGGTCGTCTGTTGCCGGTCGTCTGCTATTCTATATTTCACATAATACAACTTCCCCGTCACATCTTTATATTCCACTTCTTCATCGCTTAATGCAGTCTTTGCGGCAGGATCCCAATTGATCATTCTTGCACCACGATAAATCAATCCTTTGTTATAAAGATCAACAAACACTTTGATCACCGCTTTATAATAATGATCGTCCATGGTAAATGAAACCCTGTCCCAATCCACACTGCAGCCTAATCTTTCTATCTGGTTGTAAATAATATTTCCATATTTTTCTTTCCATTCAAAAGCATATTTTAAAAATTCCTCCCTCGATAAATTGTTTTTATCAATTCCTTTTTCTCTCTTCAGCATGTCCACTACTTTTGCTTCTGTAGCAATGGAAGCATGATCGCTGCCCGGAACCCAGCAAGCATTAAAACCACTCATGCGCGCCTTTCTGATTAAAATATCCTGAACAGTTTCATTAAGCGTATGGCCCATGTGCAGCACTCCTGTTACATTTGGTGGCGGTATCACAATGGTAAAAGGCAAACGCTCATCCGGTTCACTTTTAAAATAATTTTGCGACATCCAGTGTTTATACCACTTTTCTTCCACACTTCCGGGAATATAATTTTTACTCAATTCCATATTATTTCTAAAAAAATTTATAGCCTGCAAATGTAATACAAACATGGTTTAGTACCTTGCTAATTGAATTAGCAAAAAACCTGTTTTAACTATCTTTGTTATACGCAATTGTTGATATTGAGACGACCGGCGGCTATGCTGCAAGCAACGGAATTACCGAAATTGCTGTTTTTGTAACAGACGGAACTGTTATCAATACCGAGTTTTACGCTTTACTCAATCCTTATTATACGATTCCGCGTTACATAGAATCACTTACTGGCATCACGAATGAAATGGTCGAATATGAACGTGATTTTAAAAGTATTGCTGATGAACTTTATAATTTATTGCATGATAAGATTTTCGTGGCGCACAATGTCAATTTTGATTATTCGTTTGTGAATTATCATTTGGCTAAATGCGGTTATGAATTGAACTGCAAAAAATTATGTACCATTCGCCTGGGTCGAAAAATAATTCCTGGATTGAGAGGTTATGGTTTGGATAAAATATGCAATCATCTTGGCATTCAAATTGAAGAAAGACACCGGGCGAAAGGAGATGCGGCGG
>DATILZ010000414.1:0-2964 GCA_035475995.1 Hanamia sp.
TAGCTTTTAAAACCGCAGACAGTGCAAAGATATTTTTGCTGTCATCATCAATAATGAGAATTTCATTTGCTTTTTCCATAAATAAAAAGGATTAGATTTTGTCGTACAACCACACTCTTAATAAAGAAATTAATTGATCTATATCCACCGGCTTTGAAATATAATCTGAAGCGCCAACGGCAATGCATTTTTCCCGATCTCCCATCATGGCTTTTGCCGTTACAGCCAGGATGGGAATATTTTTAAATTGATTCATTGCCCTTATTTCTCTGATGGTTTCGTAACCATCCATTTCCGGCATCATCATGTCCATCAGCACTACATCTACGCCTGGATTATCGTTTAAAGTTTTTAAAGCCTCTTTGCCGTCTAATGCCGCAAGTACTTTCATGTTGTGCAGTTCCAATGCTTTTGTAAGCGAAAAAATATTTCTGACATCATCATCGGCAATCAAAACTGTTTTGCCTTTTAAAATATTGCGCATCTCATTTACACTTTCGAATGCAGTACCTCTTTCAACGCTTTTTTTATTTTTTTCTTCTACCAGATGCAAAAACAATCCAGCTTCATCTAAGATCCGTTGATAGGAATAAGCAGTTTTTACTACAATAGAATCTGCATATTTTTTAATCCTGTTTTCTTCTCCCTTGGAAAGATTTTTACCGGTAAAAACAATGATCGGAAGATTTTCAAGTCCTTTATTTTCTTTAATGGTATCAAGGGTGTGGTAAGCATTTTTATCAGGCACACCCATGTCCAGAATAACACAATCAATTTCATGTTTTTGCAACACCTCTATACTTTCTGAAACATTGTTTGCAATTTGTGTATTAATATTATTTGCACTTAAGAAATAGCTGAGCGCTTTTGCATGTTGTTTATTTTCTTCCACAATGAGGACTTTTTTTGGCGAACGGCTCAATGCGTCTTCAAGCTTTTTAAACATCTGCTGCATTTGTTCCAATGCAAAAGGTTTGTTGATAAAATCCACCGCGCCTCTTAATAAACTTTCCTGTTTGAATTTTAATGAAGACATAATATGCACAGGAATTGGCATTGTTTCCGGGTTCGATTTTAAAGCTTCCATTACCTGCCAGCCATCCATCACCGGCAATTGAATATCTAATAAAACCGCAAGGGGTTTAAAATGTTCTGCCATTTCTATTCCAACATCGCCCCGCACAGCTACAATGCCTTTGTAATTTTTTTTGCGCGAATAATCTAAAAGTATCTTTGCAAAAGAAGTATCATCTTCAATGATTAGAATTACTTTGTCGCCTTCCACAATATTGTTACGGTCATCATCAATAGGCTGAGGAATGTGATCAACAATAAACCTTTTTTGTTGCTCTGCTGTCTCCCCGGCCTGATAATTATTTTTTTCTTTCACAGGCTTTGCCTCCAATTCTGCTTTCTTATTAATGTCCACCGGTAAGGTTAAAATAAACTCGCTTCCAACACCTTCGGTGCTTGTCACTTCTATTTCACCTCCCAATAACCTGGCAAGCTCGCGGCTTATAGATAATCCAAGTCCGGTTCCTCCAAATTTGCGCCGTGTAGATCCGTCCGCTTGTTGAAATGCTTCAAAAACCAGGCTGAGCTTGTCTTTTGCAATTCCAATCCCCGTATCGGTCACTTTGAAAAAGATTTTTTTATCACTGCTATCATTTGAAATATCCAGCGATACCTGGCCTTGTGAAGTAAATTTAAGGGCGTTGGAAAGAAGATTTCTCAGAATCTGTTCCAGGCGCATTTTATCAGTATGCAAAGTCTCCGTAGTGTTATCTGCAATATTTATTTTTAATTCCAGTTTCTTTTCTTTTGCGATTGGGAAAAATAAAGACTTCATATCTGAAGCAATTTCCTCCAAGCTAAAATCAGCAATTTCGAGGGTCATTTTGCCCGCTTCTATTTTAGACAGATCCAATATTTCATCAATCAAACTTAACAAACCCTGCCCTGAACTCTGCATTACCTCTGCATATTCTATATATTGTTTATCGAGGTCTTTACTTTCGCTCATTAGTCTGGAAAGGAGCAAAATCGAATTCAGCGGCGTCCGCAATTCGTGCGACATATTAGCCAGAAATTCAGATTTGTATTTTGTGCTTTGTTCTAATTCTTTTGATTTTTGCTGAATATCCCGGTTACGCTCCTCAATCAATTTATTTTTTTCTTCCAGCAGGGTTGTTCTTTCTTCCAGTTCCTGGTTGCTTTGCAATAATTCTTCCTGCTGCACCCTTAATTCTTCTTCCGATGCCTGCACTTTTTCTGTCTGCGCTTCCAGTTCCGCATTGATGCTTTCCAGTTCACTATGTTGCGTTTGAAGCTCTTCTGTCTGGGCCTGCGTTTCTTCTAAAAGTTCCTGTAATCTTTTCCGGTTTTGCGCACCATAAAACGCCAGTCCGATATTCCCGGAAATGGATTTTAAAAATTCAAGTTGCAGAGGAGAATAATCATGCAGCGCGCCCAACTCGATTACGCCTATTACCATCTTATCTCTTGTAACCGGTACTGCTACTACGTTTCGAGGCTTTGTTTTTCCGGTCGCATAAGTTATTGTTGAATCATTGTCAGGTATGTTTTGCAATAAAATTTGTTTTCCGGATTGAAACGCCTGGCCTGCAATTCCCTCTCCTGTCTTCAAAGTTTTTTTCTTTTCGTTTTCTGCCAATGCATAGCTTGCGGCGAGGTGCAATTGATTGTCATCTTCCAAAATATAAATTGCCGCCACCCTGCTTGCAGAATGTTCTGTAATGTTTTCTAAAATATCTTTAGCAAGAGTTTCCACACTTTTCTCTCCTACCATACTATCATTTAAAAGTGCGATGCCAGATTGTAACCATTCTTTTTCTTCCAGCAAATTAAAAGAATGCTGAAGCGATTGTGCCATATTATTTAAAGAGCCTGCCAGACTCCCGAGGCCATCTTTTGTGATTTTATCCAACCGTATCTTATAGTCTC
>DATILZ010000415.1:0-8035 GCA_035475995.1 Hanamia sp.
CAAGAGAAGTAAAACAATTGCTGTAGTACTTCCTGAAGTAGCCGATAATTTCTTTTCATTAGCGATAAATGGTATTCAATCTGTGGTGGAAAAAAAAGGATATCATGTTCTTATTTACCTTTCCCATGAAAAGTTTTGCAATGAGAAATCCATTATGTCTGAATGCTGCAGCGGCCGTGTGGATGGAGTTCTGATATCTGTTAGCAGCGAAACGACAGATGCGCAGCATATCCTGAAACTTCAGCAACAAAATATTCCAATTGTTTTCTTTGATCGTGAATTTGAAGGATTGAATGTTGCAAAAGTAATAACGAATGATTTTGAATGCGGATACGTTTCTGCTGCCCATCTGATTAATAATGGCTGCAAAAATCCTGTTTTCCTTTCTGTTTCATCAAACCTCGCCATTTGTAATAACAGGGCCAATGGGTTTAAAAGAGCGCTGAAAGATCATAAAACTGGCAATCCCGAAAAAGCAGTTGTAGAATGCAATGGAACTAAAGAAGACGTTTTTTTGCAAATAAGAAAAATGCTCACAGGTAAAAACAAACCTGATGGTATTGTTGCTTCCGTGGAAAGGCTTGCCATGTCTGTTTACCTCGTATGCCAACAAATTAATATTTCTATTCCAACGGATTTGAAAGTAGTTGTTTTTTCTACTTTGGAAACTGCTCCTATTTTGAATCCGCCGCTTACCACAATTAGCCAACCTGCTTTTGAAATTGGAAGAACTGCTGCAGAACTATTATTTAAAGGAATTGAAAAAAAGAAATACAATCTTGCTGGCGAGACAGTAACATTGCCATCGGTTCTTATTGAAAGGACTTCTTCCAGGGCCGTTTTGCATTGAAAATATCAATAAAAATGAAGCTTATTTATTCGTTTATTGAAGCGTAAAAAAGGGGTAGCAATGGAATCATTTAAAGCTCAAGAATTAAGCGCTTAAGTGTAAAGAAGAATGAGTAATCATTTTACAATTTCCGCAGGAATTATTGTTGCATAAAAAATCAACTCGATACCCCTTCGATACCTCTCAGATCCTAGATCCGAGAAGATGCGAAACAATTCTGTAGAAATCACGTAATGCATTACAAAGAAGTAGCTTCCAATCAATCATCAGTTAATAATGGCAACAATAAGGAATACAGCCTTTGCCACTTAAACGCTTTATCCCAAGTTATTTAACTGCTTTTCCTAAAAAAGTAAAAGTTAGTTATTAGTTGGATTGTGATCATGTATTAGAAAATTTACTGCACAATTGTAAATTATTTTCATATTAATTATATCTTGCTGCAACTTACTGCTTCAATAAAAGTTTACTATGCGCCTTCACATTGCCGATTACCTGATCATCATTGTTTATTTTCTTTTTGTAATAGCAGTTGGATTTATCATAAAAAGAAGAATTAAATCAAGCAGTGATTTTTTAGCCAGCGGAAGAAACATTCCGCTGTGGATCACCAGCCTGGCTTTTATTTCAGCAAATCTGGGAGCGCAGGAAGTACTGGGAATGGTGGCTTCCGGGGCAAAGTATGGAATTATGACGGTTCATTTTTATTGGGTGGGCGCCATATTCGCCATGGTTTTTCTCGGTGTTTTTATGATGCCTTTTTATTATGGAAGCAAGGCCAGGAGCGTTCCTGAATTTTTAAAACTTCGCTTTGATGAAAAAACAAGAGGACTAAATGCAATTTCCTTTGCGGTGATGACGATTTTCTCTTCAGGCATTTCTTTATATGCATTGGCAAAATTGCTGGAAGTTATTTTGCATTGGGATTTTGATGTTTCAATCTGGCTGGCAGCAAGTATTGTAATGATCTATACATTTCTTGGTGGTTTAACCAGTGCAGTTTATAATGAAGTGCTTCAGTTTTTCTTAATAGTTCTTGGGCTCTCGCCTTTGGTAATTGTAGCATTGCACGATGCCGGCGGATGGTCAAATATTAAAACGGTTCTTCAACCGGAATTCACTCATGCGTGGAAATATATGGGCCATGCTGATACCAATCCGATGGGAATCAGTTTTATGTCGCTGATATTTGGTTTAGGTTTCGTAATGTCTTTCGGATATTGGTGTACCGATTTTCTTGTGGTACAAAGGGCTATGATGGCAAAAAATATGAATGCTGCCCAGCGCACACCTATCATTGCTGCTATTCCTAAGATGCTGATGCCACTTATAGTTGTTTTACCGGGAGTAATTGCACTCGCTTTATTACAACCGGCGATGGCTTCAAAAGGGTTTAGCATTCCAACAGATGGCAAAGGCGGCCTGGATTATACGATGACACTGCCTGCTCTTATTTCTCATTATTACCCAACCGGATTACTTGGCGTTGGTATTACCGCACTCATCGCCTCATTCATGAGTGGTATGGCCGGCAATGTAACTGCATTTAATTCTGTATTTACTTTTGATATTTACCAGTCTTATTTTGTGAAACACAAGTCAGACAGACATTATCTCATTGTCGGCAAAATAGTAACTGTCGCGGGAATACTTTTGTCTATTGTAACGGCATACATCGCAAAGAGTTTCAATAACATTAATGATTTTCTGCAATTGGTTTTCAGCTTTGTAAACGGGCCATTGTTTGCTACATTTTTGCTGGGAATGTTTTGGAAAAGAACGACAGGGCATGGTGCTTTTTTTGGGCTTCTTGCCGGCACGATTGCTGCCGGCCTGACTCACGGCCTTACTTTGGCAGAAGGTAAAGGTGGCTGGATCTATCCTCTGTATGAAATTCACAGCGGAATGGGACAGGCCTTTATTGTTGCTTCTATTTCATGGATCGTAAATTTTTGCACTACTATTATCGTAAGTTTATTTACGAAACCAAAACCGGAAAATGAACTGGTTGGACTTGTATATTCATTGACAGTAAAGCCATCTTATCACCAGGATAAGTGGTATCTTAAAGTAGTTCCACTGGCATTGATATTAATTGCCATCACAATCGTTTTGAATATCATTTTCTTTTAAATAAAGTGCTATGTATAAAAAATTAAACAACCTTGGTTTTGTAATCGGAATCTTCTTCGTTATTATTTCGCTTATACTTATTATTGGTGGCCTTGTTTCAGAAGCTTTAAATAACAAGCTAAATTTTTACACCGGTTTTTCATTCCTGGTTTTCGGTTTTTGTATGGCGTTTTTCAACAGGAAATAATTGAATTTGCAACAAATGAGAACAAACAAGATGTAATAATAGCTAACAGGAGCTCATGCCTCCAATCATCTTTCCTACCTTTACTTTTTATTGGTCAATAAAACAGCGAATATTATGCAACAACAATGGCCTGTTCTTTCTTATGAAAAAGGGAAAGATACTTTTGAAACGCTACACATGTGGACGCAGATCGTTGGGAAAATAAAACTGGCCACACTTCCCTGGATCAATCATTCATGGCATATTACTTTACATATTGTGCCTTACGGTTTGACAACGCAAACAATGCCCTATAAAGATCAGAATTTCCAAATTGATTTTGACTTTATTGATCATCATTTAAAAATTATAACAAGTAAAGGAGAGTTAAGAAAATTTGATCTACATGGAATTTCTGTGGCAGATTTTTATGATAATATCTTCATGCTGTTAAAGGAATTAAATATCGATTTAATAATACGACCGGTTCCGGTAGAACTGGAGAATCCCATTCCATTTAAAAAAGATACCGTTCATAAAACTTACGATGAAGAGCAGGTTGTTGCTTTTCATAAAGCCTTACTCTGTATTCAGAATGTTTTCATGACCTTTCGTAGTAAATTTAAAGGAAAGAGCAGCCCAATACATTTCTTCTGGGGAAGCTTTGATCTGGCACTTTCATTTTTTTCGGGAAGAAGAGCGCCTCAGCATCCCGGCGGAGTTCCTGGTATGCCCGATTGGGTAGCAGAAGAAGCCTATTGCCGGGAAGTAAGCAGCTGTGGATTCTGGACAGGAAGTGAAGGCCTTACAGAGGCTGCATTTTATAGTTATCTATATCCGGAACCAGAAGGATATAAAGATGCGAAAGTGCTTCCGGAAGAAGCTTATTATAATACAACGTTGCGTGAATTTATTTTGCCTTATTCCGCAGTACAGCAATCTTTGCAACCTGAAGAAAAATTACTTGAATTTTTAAACAGCACTTATCATACCGGTGCTGATCTTGCAAAATGGGACAGAGAATTATTAGAGGTGGAATAACGCTTTTATTCATATTCAGCAAAGATTTCATCCTCATAACACCATAGCCATTTTTCACCAGGCTCAGCAGAAATAACAACCGGATGATGCGTTTGATGATTGTGCTTTGTCATATGGGTATTTGGCGATTGGTCGCAACACAAAGTAACGCCGCATGTCTGGCAGGTTCTTAAATGCACCCATTCACTCCCCGATTTTATACATTCTTCACATACCAGTTCTTTCGGCAGCTTTAGTTCTTTTATCTTTTTGATATGTTCGCAAACTGATTCGTTTTCCATAAAAAATAATTTAGTTTTTAAAAGTAATCTGAATCAAAAATACTAAGAGTGGATCATACTTTATTTGCTAATAATATAGTAAACACAAGTGGTAATATAATCTCTTAAATAAGGGATCTTTGTGATTATGGTATTTTGCTTCTTTGCCTTTACATTAAATTTCCATTCATAAATAGGATTAAAAAGATAGTGGATTTTGCTTATTACTTTGTAACCGGTTTCTTTAACTATTTTCTCAAATCTTTCTATTGAAATGCCTGTTTCTTTTATTTCTAATAATTGAGCAATATTTGAATCTGATTCTCCAAATAACTTTAAAAGCCCTTTATAAACCCGGGTAGGGAGCAAATGAAAATACGGCACTTTGGATAATTTTCTTTCACACAATTGCTGGTGGCCGCCGAAAGGCATTTGCCACGGAGGAAAACCGAAAAATATAATTCCTGAAGGAGTAAGAAAATCTCTTAACCTTGTTAATAACTTTGACTGATTGTGAATGTGTTCTATTACGTCCTTCAAAATAATAATGTCAAATTTTCCTCCAAGGCTTTCTACATCTGTATCATAAATATCTTTTACCACAAAAGAAAGATTTCCATTTGCAATATCCTGTGCCATCCAGTTTTCGCCATTCTTTATTCTTATTTCATCAAATTCGACACCAACAGCAATGCACCCTTTATTGATAAATGGTTTTAATACGCCGCCTTCACCACAGCCAATTTCCAATACACGCATTCCTTTTTGAATGGAAAAATCTGATTCAATAAAGGGCAAAATGTATTTCTCAGCATTTAATAATTGTATGTCGTAATATCTTTTTCTATCTGCGTGAAATTCAAACATGCTTTCAGCTATTTTTCAAAAGTCTTTAAAAATAATGAGCAGCGAAATTATTATAAAACATCTGACAGGAATCAGAAAATCAGAAAGAAAATGAATCAGCAATAAACAAATAAGGTGGATTTCTATTTTGAATCTATAAAAAAACCCCTTATTGATCAATAAGAGGTTTTTTATAAAAAATCTAACCTAATAACTATCTTTTCTTTTTATTTTGTTTTCTTGAACTAAAGATATTTCCTTCTTTGAATCCATTTCCTTCGGCGCTTCCAAGGCGGGTCATTGCGCAGCGGAAGCCAACTGTACTGCTGGATTGATCCTGAGACATAAACCGGCGTGCTCCGGGAGACAACCAATAAGGCATATCGTTCCAGCTTCCACCTTTTATCACCCGTGATTTGTCGCTTACCAAAGTAGTAACACCATAACCATAAGTTACGCTTGAAATAGAGTCACCATCGAGATAATTGATAACATCACCTTTCTGATAATTGCGGCGTTGTGAAGCTTCTGCATCGGTTACCACTACTTTTTTCAATCTTCCCAAAGTATCTCTTACATATTCTCCGGATTCGTCTTTATAAAACTTTTCAAATTTATTACCACGGAAAGGGTTTACATCATCTTCATCTATAGAGGTCATCGGGCGATACACATCTGCAACCCACTCACTCACATTTCCACTCATATTATACAAGCCGTATCCATTTGGATAAAAAGATTTGATCGGTCCCGGTATTGCAGCACGGTCATTTAAACCACCGGCAACTCCCATTACGTCGCCACTTCCTCTTTTGAAGTTTGCCAAAAATTCACCCTGCCAGCTACCACGACGGTTATCGCGAAGGCCATTTACATTTTTGCTCCATGAATACACCTGCTGATTGGAAAGTACTTCCTCGCCACGATTCTTTTCTTTGGTACGTGGTTTTGGGTTTTGAGCTACAATTCCATAGGCTGCATATTCCCATTCTGCTTCTGTTGGCAAACGATAGCCGGGTAATAAAATTCCGTCTTCAAAAGTTACGACTTTCCTCGCTCTGCCGCTCACATCCTTTAAGCCGTCTTTTTTAGGAGCCGATTTATTATTAATCATATCCGGATTCATCAGATAAGTATCGGTATTAAAAGTAGCATCTCCTTCGCCGCCTTTCATTGCTGCCAGCGGCGCTCTTTTGTTTAAATAACCTTTATCAATTAATATTTTTTCGTTAACACGGTCTGTTCTCCAGATACAAAAATCATGCGCCTGCTCCCAGGTAACACCTACAACCGGATAATAATTATAGGCAGGATAACGGAAATAATATTCAACATACGGTTCATTATAAGCAAGTTCACTTCTCCAAACCAATGTATCAGGAAGCGCCATTCTCATAATGGTAGTATCGTTATCGAATGTATTGGAAAGCCAGTAAAGATATTCGCGGTAATGAACATTAGCGACTTCAGTTTCGTCGATATAAAATGAATTCACACTCACCCGGCGAGGAACGTTATTCCAGTCGCCCATTACATCTTCTTCTTTAGCACCCATTACAAAAGTACCGCCCTGAACGAAAACAAGTCCCGGACCCGTTTTTTGTTGCTGTGCTTTTAATACGTGGAAATTACCATAGTTTTTATCATCATAATTCCATCCGGTTACAGAAGATTGTGATTTCTTTTTACCGAAGATACCTCCGTTTTTACAGGAAGGAAGCGCTATTAAAGCGGCCAGAACTATTACGCTAACTTTAGCGACGGATACTGATTTAAACATGTACGTTCGTTTTGCAGATTAAATAACGAAAGGTTGTCTTTCTTATTGTGAAAGGGAATTTTTTCTTATGCGAATATAAAAACTTTATTTGGTTTAGATTTATTATTCACACACATAAAAACAGAGCATGTTCATAATTTTGCATTGCATTCACAAATCGGATTATTTGTTTATCTAAACCAGGAAGATTCTATTGAAAACTTTCTTCCAGAACAAACACTGAAAAAACCTTCCTGGTTTTAATCAGCTTTGAGCTTTGAGCCTTCAGCTTTCAGCTTTGATGAACAATAATCATTAAAATGAAGCGTTCAGGTGAAAATAGAATAAAAACCAAGAAAAAACATTCATGGTATTGTAACTATTCTGCTTTGAAATTTATTGAATGTTCAAAAATTAATTGGTTGTTAAGGAAAAAAAATTATTTTTACAATCTTCAAATCCCATGTTATAAAGAGAACTCTACCTCATAAGAACATAAAAAAATACATGAAAAAAGTCATTTTAAAACTGACGGCATTTTTGATGCTGACCGGCGCCGCAACTTCTGTAAATGCACAAACTAATCCGATAAATGTAGTTACCACCGCTGTTCCTTTTTTGCGGATTTCTCCGGATGCGCGTTCCGGTGGTATGGGCGATGTGGGTGTAGCAACCATCCCTGATGCCAATTCTATTTATTGGAACCTTGCCAAAATTCCTTTTGCAAAAAGCAATTCTGCTATCGCCCTTACTTATACTCCCTGGCTTAGTGCTTTAGGTTTGAATGATGTATATCTTGTTTCTGCAGCAGGTTATGGACAAATAGATGACCAACAGGCAATTTCCGGATCTGTACGGTATTTTAGTTTGGGAAATATCCAGTTTACTGATGCCAGCGGCCAGCCTCTGCAAACCTATCGTCCCCGTGAATTTTCTATTGATGCCGGTTATTCCCGTAAGCTTTCAGAAAGTCTGGGACT
>DATILZ010000416.1:0-5368 GCA_035475995.1 Hanamia sp.
CAGGCCTGAAGAGGCATTTGACCCGAGAAAATACCTGGAATACCGTTTATTCTGGCCTTATTCTTCGGGCCTTCCCGGCCAATGGATGAGTCACCAGATAGATACGGTGCATTGGTTCAGCGGATTGAAACATCCGCGCAGTGCAGTGGCCAATGGTGGCATCTACATGTGGAAAGACGGAAGAAGAAACTGGGATACCATAACGACTGTTTTCGATTACGGCCCTGCAGATGATCCTTCAACAGGGTTCCAGGTTTCTTTTGCTGCACGTATGGATAACGGAGATGAGAACCCGTCGGAGATTTATTATTCAAACGGAGGAGAGCTGAATCTCATCACTAATAAAATTTCTCCAAGGGGAGGGCTTACAAAACATTTTGCCAATGAGATGAATATGCAACCCAACCTTTTACCTGAAATCAATTTAACACAAGCGGAAAAAGTGGTTGCCTCTGCAAACACGGGCGGAGATTCATTAACAGATAACCATGTACGAAACTGGATGGAATGCATCCGAAACCGCAAACAACCACACGCACCTGTGGAAGCGGGATACAGTCATTCAATTGCCAACATTATGACCACTGCCTCATCACATACGGGTATGAGAGCCACATTTGACGAAGACACACAGGAAGTAATGGTGGGTGGCAAACCTTTTAAGTATTAGTCATTTTTGCACAGGCATTCAATTGTAAACTTCAAAATGAACGTCACAGGATTTGAAAAGCTGTGAGGTTTTAACACAAACCTTTTCACTTATGAAAAAAGAAATTAAAATCCTCTTTCAATATTTTTTGCTAAATATTATTGTGATGAATTGTGCCGTCGTATCCTTTGCTCAAAAAAATGAAACGGTAAAAGTGGTAAGATCTTCAACAGAAAATAAAATTGATGTGCTGGTAAATAACCAACCATTTACCAGTTTTTTATACCCGGATACGCTTGAAAAACCGGTTTTGTATCCGGTACACGCTGCTGATGGAATAATTGTTACAAGAGGATTTCCGCTGAATCCACAACCGGGCGACCCTACGGATCATCCGCATCACCTGGGTATTTGGTTTACTTATGAAAATGTGAACGGCCTTGATTTCTGGAACAATTCATATGCAATACCGAAAGACAAAAAACATTTGTATGGATGGATCAGAACGGATCGTATTATTAGTACATCAGGCGGGAAAAAAGGAACCATTGCGTATCATGCTAACTGGACTGACCAACAGAAAAATATCCTGCTTGAAGAGACGACCGAATTAACATTCAGTGGTACGGAACACTTAAGGATCATAGACAGAAAAACTACTTTAAAAGCCGACACCATAATTAACTTCAACGATGCAAAAGATGGAATGTACGGTATGAGACTTGCACATGCTTTGCAGATACCGGATAATAAAGACAAGGAATTTAAAGATGATAAGGGAAATGTAACAATCGTAAAAGGAGGAGCAGATACTATTGCTAACGGAAACTACCTTACCAGTGAAGGGAAGACGGGTGATGACGCATGGAGCACAAGAGGGAAATGGTGTAAAGTGTATGGAAAAATGGAAAGTGATTCCATAAGCATAGCTATTATTGACCACCCGGGAAATCCGAATTACCCGACCTTTTGGCATGCCCGCGGCTATGGATTATTTGCAGCCAACCCGCTGGGCGAAAAAATATTTACCAATGGAAAGTCTTCTAAAAATCTCCGCCTAAAAAAAGGAGAATCGGTAACGTTTCAATACAGGATAGTGATAGATGCAAATAATAAAACTCTCAGCGCGGAAGAATTGAATAAACTGGCAGATGATTTTGCGAAATAAGAAATGGCCAATCAAGAACTTATATTTTATTGATTCTGTACTTTCGGTTGCCTCAATTGGGTAATAGAAATATAGTGAAGGAATAAATTTGGAGGATTTTTATTTTGGGGAAATCAACAACTTCAAACCTACCTTTTGATAGATGGCATTTTGATTTCTGCCTTCAATGATAGTTTTATTCGTTGCAGTGCATAATACTTTCCGCTTCCACGCAGGTAAAGATCGCCCAAATAGATATGCGTCATTTCATGCAGATAATATTCTGTTAAGGTGGTTTTGATTTTGTGGAAACAATAATTCTATCCATTATCAATTTTTAATCCCAGTCGTCCAACAACTGCCGCCAATATCTGATATCGCTGTTTTTAATACGCCAGTGCAAAAAATGAAATCGATTATTAGGTTTTTATGTACCAAATCACGGCTGGATATTATCTCCAAAATATGTTTTAAAAATACGAAAAATGATTATTTCTTCTGTGCTGCTATGGCCATTCTTATCTCACCATAGCTAACATCTTCCGGCAAATTTTCTTTTAAAGTTTTAAAACTTTCACTGCCATGAATTTCCGCTGCTTCTTTTATCAGGTTTTGTTTTTCGGCAGAAACCATTTTATTAATATTTAATTCTCCCGTTGCAACAAATGAAGCCAAATGCCCTTCGATAGTGGTGATTGCAAAATTTCTTTCTTTGGCAATTTCCGCAATAGATTTTCCTTCTTTAAATAAATTGAAACTGGCAATATTCGAAGGAACTTTTTCTTCCAGTGATTTTTCTTTTCGTTCTCTTTTCGGATTTCCCTCCCTGGCTGCCATATTGGTTTCCAGGTTGTTTCTGTCACAATAATCCTTAACTGTATCTAAAATATCATCACCATATTTTTCCGCTTTTACTTTTCCAAATCCGCTTAACTGCATTAAATCATTTTTTGTAAAAGGCAAATAAGTGGCAATTTCCTTCAAGGCATTTTGATTGGCAAGCAAATAAATCGGCAAGTCATTTTCTTCACAAATCATATCGCGCCAGTGTTTGAGTGTTTCATACAATTCGGCATTCGGAATATCGGAGTTCCCTTGTTTTTTGCCGCTGGCATAACACGAAATATTGATTTTGGGATGCGCAAATTTTATTTTATGCTGCAAAAAAGAAGTAACGGAAAAAGGTTCGCTACAATATTGTAAAAAATAATTTTCAAGATGGAGTGCTAAAAATAATTGGTTCAGGTATTCATTAATGACGCCTGCGGTTTCCCTGTGTTCTGTAATTAGCGGGTGTTTTTTTATCGCCTCCTGCATTTCTAAAAACCTCGGGGCAAAATGATTGGCAGCATCATTAATTCTTTTCTTTAAAGCACCATTTTTTTCTATTACAGCTTCCTGTTTCATGAAAGACCCGATATGGCTGATAAATTTTAAACCAATTGCTTTATCAGCAGCAAACTTATTTTTTAAATCATTGATCCAGGCCAATGCTTCTTTATTCAGTTTGTTTTTTTGTTCATTTATATGAAAACTCAAAACATCCACGAGTGTATTTATTTCATTAAAAGAAAAAATTTCTTCCAGCAACTGTTGCGTGAATATCTGCCTTGCTCCCGCAAATCTTTCTGCAAGAGAACCTTTTGGAGTAAGGCTTTGCTGGCCCTTTATTACATTTTGGTTGCTATAAATAGCGCTGGACGGGATTTTGGATAAAAGCACAATTCCGGTTAAACTGGTACAACGGCTTAGTGCTACATATACCTGTCCGCTGCTGAACGCTGCGGCAGCATCGATCATTACTTTTTCAAATGTCAGACCCTGACTTTTGTGGATCGTAATAGCCCATGCAAGCCGGAGTGGAAATTGGGTAAAAGTGCCCAAAGTTTCCTGATCCAGTTTTCCTTCTTTGGTTAGTGTATATCGCGTGTTTTCCCACGTTTCCTGCGGAACGTAGATATCTTCGCCATCACAGTTTACGATTATTTCGTCCAGCTTTAAAGATTTTACCACGCCAATTTTTCCATTAAAATATTTTTTGCTTACTAAATCATTCTTTAAAAACATCACCTGCGCTCCTGTTTTTAAAACCAAAGAACCTTCAGCAGGATAGCTTTTTTCAGGAAAATCATCTTCTATGATCGCTTCATAAGTAACGGAATTGGTAGTAAGCTTTTGCAGTTCCCGGTAATTGATCTGGTCTGCCTGGTTGTTGTGAGAAGTAAGTGTGATGTATTTTTCTTCAAGTGAAGGGCGGAAATTTTCGTCAAACCTTTGATGCAAATCTTCAAAATCATCCGCATTCATATTGTTTGTACGAACTTTATTGAGAAGGTTTACGAAAGAGTCTTCTTTTTGACGATAAATTTTATTGAGTTCAATAAGCATGGGCATTTGCTCTTTTATGACCAGGCTATCAAAAAAGAATTCAGAAGAATAAAATTGCTGTAAAATATTCATTTCCTCCCTTCTCGCCACCGGAGGCAATTGATATAAATCGCCAATGCACAAAAGCTGAACGCCGCCAAAAGGAAGATTATGCTTCCTTCTAACTGACCTCAAAATCGTGTCAATAGCATCCATGGTATCGCAGCGAACCATCGATATTTCATCGATTACCAGCAGTTCCATTTTGCGCAAAAGATCCTGGCGTTGACGGTTAAATTTCAGTTTTCCCAATAAAGCACTTTTGCTGGCGGTCGTTGGCAGATAAGGCTCAAAAGGCAATTGAAATAAGCTATGAAGTGTCACGCCACCGGCATTGATGGCCGCCACTCCGGTTGGCGCAGCAACAATTATATTTTTAGAACAGTTCTCTTTTAAATATTTGAGAAAAGTCGTTTTGCCGGTACCGGCTTTTCCTGTAAGAAAAATATTCTCACTGGTTTCAGTTACAAACCGGTAAGCAAGGTCGAATATTTCGTTCCGTTCTATTGAATTTTGATTGTCCATGTTTGCCACGAATTACACGAATTTACACGAATGAGAAAATTATAAAAATTAATAAAGCCACGAATTACACGAATTTTCACGAATAAGAAAATTAAAAAATTGAATACAGCCACCAATTGCACTAAATTTCACAAATGAAGAACATTAAAAACAATTATAGTGAACAATTGCACTAATTCTCAGGAATACGAAAATTAAAAAATTAATCTTTTGTATTCAAGTGAAGATTTTCAAAAGTTAATAATCAATGCCAGTTTACAATCCGAAGCTTCTAAATAATGGAGTGTTTGGGCAATATTATCTTTGCAAATTGCTTCACGTGTTGCTTTTACTTCCAGAATTATTTTATCCATTACAAAGAAATCTGCATAAAATTTTCGGTTTAAAAATCTTCCTTTGTAATTAATCCGTAATTCTTTTTCTCTCTCATGTCCAATGTGACTGTTTATAAACTCTATTTCCAGAGCATCTTTATAAACAATTTCTAAAAAACCAACACCTAACTGACGATGAACTTCCATACAACATCCGGCAATTTCATATGCTTCGTGCTTATATAGCAGATTCTCGATTACCATATTTTAATTCGTAAAATTCAATATGTATTACCCGTTAAACAC
>DATILZ010000417.1:0-6709 GCA_035475995.1 Hanamia sp.
CGCATTTCTTGGTTCTAGTATATGGGCAATATCTTCCGGTCCTGCATAAGCATTATACCTGATTACCGGTTTGCCACTTGTCCCTCTTTTAGTAGTTATTAATATTACACCCTGAGAACCTCTTGTACCATAAATAGCAACAGCGGAAGCATCTTTTAAGACTTCAATTGAAGCAACGTCGTTTGGATTGATATCATTAGTAACACCACCTGTGGTGCTAAAAGGAATTCCATCTACAACAATAAGCGGCCCTGAATTCGCATTGATAGAATTTTGACCGCGAATAAGAACACTCGCAGAACTTCCAGGTACAGATGAATTCTGAGTAACAGTTAAACCTGCTACAGACCCTTCAATTGCATGTAAGATATTGGTAACCGGTACTTCGGCTAAACGTGACTTCGGCACAGAAGCCACCGCACCAGTGATATCAGAACGCTTTTGCGTGCCATAACCAACAACAACTATCTGGTCGTTAAGAGTGGAGGAAGGCGTTAATTGAATAGTAATACTTGTTCTATTATTTACTTTTATTTCCTTTGTTTCATAACCTACAAAAGAAACTATTAACGTCGCATCAGCTGCTACATTGATGGTAAAACTGCCATCAGCATCCGACTTGGTTCCTATAGTCGTTCCTTTTATTAATATAGTAGCATCAGCAAGAGGTTTACCTTTTTCATCAGTAACCCTTCCTTTTAGATCAATAGCGTTAATAACAGGGATTGTAAGATCAGCTTCCGGTTCTTTTTTCTTAATAACAATGGTATTTTCATTGATCGTGTATGATAAATCCTGATTCTTGAAGCAAAGGTCAAGTACATCAGAAATGGAGCGATCATATACGTTGATACTTATTTTTTTTGCGTTCTTTAATACCTCATCAGCATAAAAGAAATTTACATTCGTTTGCTTACGTATCTGGTTAAATACTTTCTGAAGAGAAATATGATTCTCTTTAAGCGTAACTCTCTGTGTGTACGCATTTTTAGCACTTACCTGCAGGCAAGTAGCAACTAATAAAACTATAACAAGTTTCATAATGCGAATCGTTTTAAGCATAAAGCCGTTTCGGCATAGGCGGCATTTAAATTTTAGAATTAAATACATAGTTTTGTATTGTTTTAGGTTAAATAAAAAGCTGTTTTACAGATCGCTTGCATGACATCTAAATCTTCCGGGAACTGTTCCAGCAGAACCCGGATTTTTTTTATATTCTGAATGCTATTGACGCCTTGCTTTGATGTTAGAAAAGTGAGTGGAATACATATGGTTGTTTTAGTTTTATGGTGTTACAATAATTTTTTTATCTTCTATTTTAAAATGGACTTCATTCGTTAAGGATAATGTTTCAAAGATTTTTGAAACATTGAGATTTTTATTAAGCTGGCCAGTAAAGTGAAGCTTTATATTTCCATTGTAAAAAATGGTAACGTCATACCATCTGGCTATCTGGCGCAGTATAGTTTGCAGATCTGCACTCGTAAATTGAAAATGTCCATGCATCCATGCAACAGTTTCTTCTGTATCCACATCTTCCCTTATCCTGATGTTACCTTCTTTGTTGATATCAGCTTGTTGGCCAGGCAGCAAAAATTCCGGTGATTGATGATTGCTTTGCCCATTGACAGAAACCTTTACTTTTCCTTCAAGCAAAGTTGTTTTTATAGACGATTCATCATCATAAGCGTTTACATTAAAATGAGTTCCTAATACTTCTACTTCTGTGGAATTTGCTTCAACTTTAAATGGCTTGTCTTTATTTTTGGCTACTTCAAAATACGCTTCCCCTGTTATTATTACTTTTCTTTCTTTTCCGGTAAATGCCACCGGAAAATTTATAGATGAGGCGGAATTCAACCAAACTTTTGTTCCATCTGAAAGAGTAACCTGATATTCTCCACCTCTCGGAGTTGAAATCGTATTATAAACAGGCTGATCATTTGGAATAATTTGTTTCGCGTTCTTATTATATGAAATCAACCCATTGGCCAGCTTTTGAACTTTTATATTTCCCTGATGTGTAAGTGTTCCGTTGGAGGCGCTGTCTAATAAAATTGTTGAACCATTTGCAAGTGTTAGTATTGCTTTGTTACCTCCGGGAGCAATGTCATTTTTTAATTTCGTTTCCGTTTCGGATTTAGTTGCTAATTCTGATTTTGATGATTTA
Organism: Hanamia sp.; assembly: GCA_035475995.1. Taxonomy (GTDB): domain Bacteria; phylum Bacteroidota; class Bacteroidia; order Chitinophagales; family Chitinophagaceae; genus Ginsengibacter. Next base: position 2,171 of record DATILZ010000417.1, read on the forward strand.
TACAAAAATGTCAAATACAAACTGACAGATAAAACGACAATCACAGCCGCAGCCGCAGACCTTAACCATTGATGATGACTGATAGTTCTATGTGGTTTTTCACTATGAATTGTTTTCAATAGTCTCGCATGAATACGATTTTTTAAAGCTTGTTCGGTTTCGTCTTCATCGTTTTTCAGTTCCACTTCATGGTCATTAAATGATCGGTACCATTGATTTAGAAGAGTCTTTTCATCTTCAGAAATCGTACCTGAAAGGTATTTTTCGATGAGGAACAATATATTTTCGGGAAGCTGCATATAGAATAAGTGTATTGAAACACCTCAAGCACCCATAAATCGAAAAAAAAAGAAAAATAGAAGAAAAAAGAAAAAAAGTGTCAGAAGAAGATGTGCAGAAAAGTGCGTGTTGCAAGTTTCAGATGTTTCAAAGCTTTATTTACCTGGTTTTCTACAGTTTTGGGAGAAATATTTAATTGTTGAGCAATATCCTTTACAGACATTCCATCATTCCGGCTGTATTTAAAAATTAACTGGCAGCTTTCAGGTAGTTTTTCAATTTCACTATTTACGATTTCCAAAATTTTTTTGAAATGCAACGAAGCTTCACAAGACATTTGTGTAACTGGTTCCTGCTCTATACTTTTATGAAAAACCCGCTCCCGTTCCTTCTTTTTTATTTTGTGGAGTACTATATATTTTGTGGCTGTTGCCAAATAATTTTCTAATGATTCAATCTTTGTTTTATTCCTGTTAGCCCAAAGACTTGCTAATACATCATGGACAACATCTTCTGCCACATCATATTCTCCAATCCTGTTATAAGAAATCGCAAATAACTTACTCCAGAAGCGTTCATAAATTTCTGTGAAGGCAGATTCATCACTCCTGGCGAGTAAATCCAAGAGTTGATCATTCGTATAAGATTCATGAGTTCTCATCAAGCAATATTGATAAGTTTTATCCTAATTTGTTAACAAATCTACAAAATTTAATCAAAAATTATTGAATAGAAATTTTGAATCAGAAATCACGAAGTATGAAATTGAATGATTAAAATTAAACCGGGCTTATTTGTTGCCTTACTGAAACGATTATATTCACTGCTTATTTACCGGTAAAAATGTAAACTGCCACTTCACCGGATTTTGCCAGTCTTTTCCTTTAAAAATACCAACCGGAGCTTTTATCAGAACATTATTCCAGCCTTTGTGCAAAAGGATTTTTGTTGGCTCCCGGTAAGAATATCCTTCATCAGTTAATGGAATTTCCGAATTACCTTTTTGTCCGGGATACTCCCAAACCGGGGGTGCTACTACATTTCCATTTACCCAAACTTTACTTTGCAAATCGTTCCAGGTTCCTTCAGCAGGAGTATCGGTTGCAGGCGAGCGCGAAAGATCATTGAATCCAATCCAGAAATCGACCAGCTTTTCTTCATCGCTCCAGATTTTTGTAGTGGCATACCATGTTGTATTTTCTGATGGATTTTGAATGACGCCGCTAATCAAAGGATACCACCAATGTCTCAAAACAATTGTACCGCCCAGGGCTTTTAAAGATGGCGAATCGACAAAGTTTTTATTCTCAGGAGCAAAAGATTTAGAAAGATTTCCATCATTTTTATAAGGGCCAAACAAATTCCAATGCATGGTCATTTGTTGATGATATGGGAAAGGAATTTTTTGAAAATATTCCTTTTTATGATCCAATAATCTTTGTTCAAATTCAGAAAATTCATTCACTTCAATACCGGGTTTTGCATTGCTGATCCATCCGCGAATGCCACCACCGCGCCAGGTTCTTTCAGCGAAGGAAATTATTCCCGGATAAACAGGATTCTCATCAAAAATTTTATTTTTATCTGCTACTCTCCTGTCGGGCCACAGGCAAAGAGTGGCGCCTTTCATATTTTTATCTTCTTTTACCACATCTCCGATTTGCCTGAAAAAAACAGTAACCGGCGCTTCCAAAGGGTCGATATGATTGAGATACAAATGCCGTGAATCAATATATGCAATGCCTGCAGATCGTTTCAATTCTGCAGTATCACCTTTCCATAACTGTAGCATAGTCCCAGGTAAAAAATTGGCGCCTGGCTCCCATCCGATCGTTTTTTTACCAAAGCTTTCAACGTATTTCGTTATTTCAGGAATAAAATTTTTATTATGAATTTTTACTTCATCACCACCAATATGGAAATAAGGAAGATCATAGGTGGTGAAAAATTCTTTCAATATTTTTTTAAGAATAGCAATTCCCGAATCAGTCTGCATATCGGTATGCATCGCTCTTTTAAATGCATCACTATGGCCTGGCATATCAATTTCCGGTACCAGGGTAATGTATCTTTCTTTACAATACCGAATCAGTTCTTTCATGTTTTGCTCCGTATAATATTGGCCTTTGTCACGCAACATATTTTCAGGAGCAGTTAATTGCGGATACAATTTACTTTGCAAACGCCATGCAACATCTTCTGTAAAATGGAAATGAAAAATATTTAGTTTATAAAAAGCCATTCTATCAATTTGCTGTTTCAGTATGTCAATAGGCTCATAATTCCTTCCCACATCCACCATGTATCCACGCCATGAAAACGCAGGCCAGTCCTTAATTTCACAATTATTAATCAATTCGCCATCACGAATCAATTGCTCAAAAGTTTGTATTGCATAAAGAATTCCCTGTGGAGAATTTGCACCAAGAGAAACTTTGTTGTTGCTTACATTTAAAAGATATGCTTCATCATTTAATTGCGGGGCATTTACTTTTTCAAATTTTACTTCTATAAATGGTGCATGGCCGGTTATTTGATTTACAATATTTAGATGCCATCCTTTTGCTTCAATTTTTTGTTGCAGCAATTCAGCTTCTTTTTGCAAAGATTTATCTTTTACCAAAATGTTTTTACACGCATATAAAGGAAAATTTCCGTCATTCCATTTTAAAGATTGTGGCAACGGAATGAGCGAAGGTTTTTCATTGAGATTATAAACGTAAGGGTAAATCAAATGTTTCCAAAGTGCATAACCGGCTCCCAGCAAATGCAGCCCATCATTGGAATACAGCGTATTCATTTTTCCATCCGCATCTGAAAATTGACCGTGCAGGTTGATATAACGGTAATGGTGAGACGTTGATTCCCTTTCGAGCTGATTATTTACCATATTGATCTTTTCACCATTTTTTGTATGTGTAGGAAATTTGCCAAATACATCATTTACCGGCAAAATACTTTGGACATATAATTGGGTGGCAGGCCACTCCTGATGCAGATAATCTGCCATCATCAAAATATTTTTAGCCACACTATCAGGCGCAATTCCACGAGCCAGGTCATTGGTTCCAATCATCATAAAGATCTTTGCCGGTTTCCTGGCTGCAATATCTGCAAAACGATGGATCAATCCGGCAGTAACATCACCGCTGAAGCCTCTTGATTTCAAACGAATATCATTAAATAATTCGCTCCATATTGCTCCATCAGTAATGCTGTTTCCAATAAAAACAATATCATCTTTTGAAGCAGGAAGACTTGCCGCAAATGACGCTTTTTGCTGATAATAAGTAGAAAACAAACTATCCGGATAAACCGGTAATGCAATTTGCGCCGATACATCGAGTGACATAAAACACAATACCACTAAAGCTTTCAAGCATCTCATACAACTGCTGCTATTTCTTTTTTCAAATAAATTCATTGAAAAAAAACATTTTAATTGGATAAGATTAATTCATCTTTTATTAAAGAAACAACCATTTTTATTGATCTTTCACGCAACGAAAGCCGGTATGTTCAAGGCCCGTATCAGGGCTGCTTTTCATTCTTCTGGCTACCCGGTAACCACTGCAATAACTGTCATTACATAAAAAACTTCCGCCGCGTAAACTTCTTTTTGGTGTATATGCTTCCATTGGATCGTTACTTTTTACAGGTCCTTTTGGATTGACTGCAACAGAATTTCCAAATGATTTATAATAATCAGCATCATACCAGTCGCTGCACCATTCCCACACATTTCCGGCCATATCATAAAGACCATAACGGTTAGGCATAAACGATTTTACAGGTGCCAGTTGCACAAATCCATCTTTATCATCATTATAATACGGAAATTTTCCGCCCCACGAATTTGCTTTTGGTTTCCCTTCGTTTACCGGTTCATTTCCCCAGGGATAAATATTATTTTCAAGACCGCCTCTTGCCGCAAATTCCCATTCTGCCTCTGTTGGCAAATGCTTGCCGGCCCATTTACAATAAGCCATTGCATCGTACCAGCTGACCTGCACTACCGGATAATTTTCTTTGCCTTTAATAGTACTTCCCGGCCCTTGCGGATGTTTCCAGTCAGCGCCTTTTACCCAGCTCCACCATTGGTTGTAATCATTCAAATCCACCGGCCCACTTGTCGAATGAAACACGAGCGAAGCGGCTACCATCAGGCTATCCGGTGGTTTTGGAGTTCCGGGAGGAAGTGTTTTTTTCATCTCTTCCCAATCCGGTTTTTTCTCTGCTGTAGTAATATAATGAGTGGCA
>DATILZ010000418.1:0-7300 GCA_035475995.1 Hanamia sp.
TTGTTCCTTTATTGATTGGTGATAAAGTAAAACGATATGTTAGTTTACAAAATGTAGATAAAGAAAATGCCTTTACCGATTCTGACGTTCGCCTTCTTGAAACGCTCGCAAACAGTATGAGCGTAGCATTGGAAAATGCGAGATTGTTTGATGAAACTACGAGATTATTAAAAGAAACAGAACAAAGAACCGCAGAACTTTCTGTGATAAACAGCGTGCAGGAAGGATTGGCGAAGGAATTGAATATGCAGGCGATTTACGAACTGGTTGGTAATAAATTGAGTGATGTTTTGCATACACTTGACATTGATATCCGTTTATTCTCTTCTGATACCAACCAGGTATTTTATCCTTATGTACGTGATCATGGCGAAATAATTAAAGTTGAACCGAGCGCTATGAGGGGAATGTCAAAATACGTTTATGAAACACATGAAACGCTTATCATAAATGAAAAATTAGAAAAGCGAATGAAAGAACTGGGCTCTTATATTCTTCCCGGAACACAAATGGAAAAGTCATTTATGGCTGTTCCTATCATTGTCGGTAATAAAGTAACCGGCATGGTGAGTATCAGCAATTATGAAAAAGAAAACGCTTTCAGTGAATCGGAAGTAAGATTGCTCCAAACGGTGGTATCCGCTATGAGTGTGGCATTGGAGAATGCGCGGTTATTCGATGAGACGAATCGGTTATTAAAAGAAACTGAACAAAGAACTGCTGAACTGGGGGTAATAAATAGCGTACAGGACGGGCTGGTAAGAGAAATGAATATGTCTGCAATATATGAGTTGGTAGGTAACAGGCTTTGCGATTTATTTCCTGATACACAAACGTTGGTAATACGCACTTTTGATCACGCCACCGGTCTGGAACATTGGCAATATGCGATTGAAAAAGGAGTACGGCTTCATACCGATCCACGCCCTGCTAATTGGATAAATAAAGAATTAATTACCACTAAAACTGCAATTAACATCAATGAAAACTTTACTGAAACTGCTAACAAGTTTGGTGGCGTCACGGTTACTGTTGGAATGCCTCCTAAATCAGTGATTTTTGTTCCCATGATTGTTGGTGATGTGGTAAAAGGTTCTGTCAGCCTTCAAAATGTGGACAGGGAAAATGCTTTTAATGATTCTGATTTACGCTTATTAACCACGCTTACCAACAGTATGAGTGTGGCGTTGGAAAATGCACGTTTGTTTGATGAAACTGCCCGCTTGCTGGCAGATGCCAAACAAAGAGCATCAGAATTGAGCACCGTAAATAACATAAGCAAGGCGCTGGCATCCCAATTAAATCCAAATGAGTTGATACAGTTTGTGGGCGATCAGTTGCGTGATCTTTTCAATGCTAATATTGCATACCTGGCTTTATTAAATAAGAAAACAAAAATGATTTATTTCCCCTACCAGTTTGGAGAAATAATGCCTGCGCGAAAAATTGGTGATGGACTTACTTCCAAAATAATCATGTCGGGAGAGCCGCTTTTGATCAATAAAGATTTGAGCATCAAACATGAAGAAATGGGCATTTCACAAATGGGAACTCCCGCCTCTTCTTATCTTGGCGTGCCCATTCCTGAGGGTGACGAATTTATCGGCGTATTGAGTGTACAAAGTACCGAACAGGAAAATCGTTTTAATGAAAATGACCAGCGTCTTTTAACAACCATTGCTTCTTCAGTTGGTGTTGCGCTACGCAATGCACAGCTTTTTGAAGATGTGGAACAGGCAAAAATGGAAGCAGAAAAAGCCAGCAAAATTGCAGAAAAAGCCAATGAAGCGAAGAGCGCATTTCTTTCTACCGTAAGCCATGAATTAAGAACGCCGCTCACTTCTGTTTTGGGATTTGCCAAAATAATCAATAAACGCCTGAATGATAAAATATTCCCGGTTGTAGATCAAAGTGATCCGAAAACAGGAAAAACGATCATGCAGGTAAATGAAAATTTGCAAGTAGTTATTTCTGAAGGAGAAAGACTTACCCACCTGATAAATGATGTGCTCGATCTGGCAAAAATTGAAGCCGGCAGAATGGAATGGAACCAGGAAAATGTATCGCTTGCCGAGGTAGTGGAAAGAGCGGTTTTGGCAACTACTTCGCTTTTTGATCAGAAAGGAATCAGGCTCATCAAAAAAATCGACGCGAATATTCCTGATATTACCGGAGATGAAGATAAACTGATCCAGGTGGTGATCAATCTTTTTTCAAATGCGGTAAAATTTACTGAAAAAGGAAATGTTACATGTACGGTTTCTCAGGAAGGTAATGAAGTAATTGTAACCGTTTCTGATACCGGAATTGGAATTGCACCGGAAGATTATGGAGCCGTGTTTGAACAATTTAAACAGGTAGGCGGCGATACATTAACCGATAAACCAAAAGGAACCGGCCTGGGCCTGCCTATCTGCAAAGAAATTGTAGAGCATCACGGCGGCCGCATCTGGGTAGAAAGTACCATCGGAAAAGGGAGTACTTTTTCTTTTGCCATTCCTTTTATTCCTTTAGATAAAAATAATAAAAAGCAGAAGCCGATTCATTTAGACGAATTGGTAAAACAACTGAAAGTACAAATGGTATTTTCCCAACTGAAATCAAATGGAAAGATGGCGTCGATTCTTGTCGTAGATGATGATGATTCCATTCGATCATTATTGGACCAGGAATTAAGCGAAGCAGGCTACCTGATTGAACAGGCAACGAATGGAAAACAGGCACTGGAATGTATCCGTAAGAACCGCCCGGATCTAATCATACTGGATGTGATGATGCCGGAAATGAATGGATTTGATGTGGCCGCTATTTTAAAAAATGATCCGCAGACAATGGATATTCCCATCATTATTTTATCCATTGTGCAGGATAAAGCAAGGGGCTTCAGGATCGGTGTGGATCGCTATTTAACCAAACCAATTGATACCGCGCAATTGTTTACAGAAGTGGGCAATTTACTGGAGCAGGGAAAATCTAAAAGAAAAGTAATGGTGGTAGATGAAGATAGTGCAGCAGTCCGCTCTCTCACAGATGTGCTCGAGACAAAAGGCTATCAGGTAGTAGAATCGGATGGGAAAGAATTGGTAAAAAACGCGATAGCATCGCAACCGGATATTATCATTTTGAATTCTATCCTGTCCGGCAACCAGGAAATAGTGAAAACATTGCGCTTTGAAAAAGGATTGGAAAATGTATTGTTTTTTATTTACCAGTAAGGCGAAAAGCTGAAGGCAGAGATCTGAAGGCGACGATAATATTTAAAGGCAGTTTAAACAGGAACAACTCAAACCACAAACTACAAACTAAACAATGGAACAAAAACTTTTAATTGTAGATGACGAAGCGCACATCAGAATGCTGCTGGAACAAACGCTGGAAGAGCTGGAAGATGATGGGGTAAATTTTTATTCTGCCTCAAACGGTGAAGAAGCCTATGAAATTATAAAGACAGAAAATCCTCAATTGGTTTTCCTCGACGTGATGATGCCAAAAATGAATGGAATGGAAGTATGCAGAAAAGTAAAAAAGGAATTAGAATTAAAAGATGTTTTTATTGTATTGCTTACTGCAAAAGGCCAGGAACTTGATCGGCAAAAGGGCCATGAAGTTGGCGCTGATCTTTATATGACCAAGCCTTTTGACCCGGAAGCCATTCTGGAAAAAGCAAAAGAAATTTTGGGCTTATAAATTTTATTCTACAGAATAAAAACAAAAAAAGGATGGCCAAAATAAGTTTGAGAAATATTTTAAGCAAAGACAACGATGCTATAAGCATCGTTAATTCCTTGGCCATTCAATTGAACGCAGATTTTTGCATAGAAGACAATTATGGTAAAATTATTTTATCAAATAATGAAAATACCTCTTCATTTCAATATCCGGTTGTTTATCAAAATGAAACAGCAGGATTTGTAAAAGGAAATGAGAAATCGGCTTTTATCGCGCAGCTTTTAATGCATATTCTTAATAAAGAATCTGAAAGAAAAAAATTAGGAACAGAGGTTTTAAATCTTTACCAGGAAATAAACCTGATTTTTAATTTCTCTGACAAGCTGGCTCAAACGATTGGTGCGACAGCTATTTCAGAAATTACTTTGGATGAAGCTGCTCATGTGATCAAGTCAAAAAGCGGAGTAGTTGTTTTGTGGGATGAAGAAAAAAAGCGGCTGCGGGTGGAAGCATCAAAAGATGAACTATTTTTTGAGGAAGAAAAAATAAATAATGAATTACCGCTGCTGATTGACATTATTTTAAGCGGTCAATCAGAAATTCTGAGCGACATTTCCGCATTGCAAAATGCAGGTATTATTTCTCCCGAAATAAAATCCGTCATTTATTCTGCCTTGAAAGTAAAGCACCGCATTATGGGCGCCATCATTTTGGCAGATAATGAACCGGATAAATATACTGCCGGTTCTTTAAAATTATTAACCACCCTGGCTTTACAATCTTCATCGGCAATCGAAAGCTCTTTGTTGTATGAAAAAAATATCCGCGAAGCACAGGAAAAAGAAGCGGCGATGCGCCGGATATTTGATGCAACGGAAAAATTTGTGCCTTACCAATTTATTAAATCGCTTGGGCATGAATTAATAACGGATGTAAAACTGGGCGACCAGATAGAAAAAATAGTAACGGTTCTTTTCACCGATATTCGCAATTATACGAGCCTTTCGGAATTGATGACTCCGGAAGAAACGTTCGGATTTATTTGTTTGTTCAATGCACGAATGGGTCCAATTATTCGAAAGCATAACGGCTTTATTAATCAATATCTTGGCGATTCTATCATGGCCATTTTCCCGCTAAATGCCTCCGATGCACTTCTTGCGGCAATTGATATCCAAAAAGAACTTCAGAATTTTAATAAAATTAGACAGGAAAAAAATAAGCCGGAAATTCAGATTGGCGTAGGAATGCATACAGGTCCGTTGATCATGGGTATTACCGGTGATTATGACCGGATGGATGCCTGTACTATTTCTGATACAGTCAATACCGCTTCAAGAGTTGAAAGCCTTACCAAACATTACAAAGCTTCGATTTTATTAAGTGATGCAAGCCTGAAGCAAATTGAAAATACGAATGATTTTCATTTAAGGAATCTTGGCTTTGTTCAGTTAAAAGGAAAACTTTCTTCCATCAATGTTCATGAATGTTTTAATTGTGATGATGAAATGGAATTACAAAAAAAATCAGGAACACTTCCTGTTTTTAATGACGGCGTTTCTTTTTATTTGAATAAATTATTCGTCAATTCAAATGATGCTTTCAAAAATGTACTTGAAATGGATGCGGATGACCGTACCGCCAGATTCTTTTACAATCATACTCTGAAAATAATTGAATCCGGCGTGACTGAAAATAACGCAGGAGTCGTAGAGATGGAAGAAAAATAACCAATTTCTAAACGCTGCAGCCAACAAACGAATATCCCTGATCTATATTTTCCTGTTCTTCTCCACTTTAGAATTAATTCATAATTGCTTAAAAATATTCATTCACTTTATTCGCCATTTTTTGAAAAAGAATAAGGCAAATCCTTTTCTGCCGTTCCTCTTTGTTTAGCCGCTCTTGATCCCATTTTTATGTTGATGGTACCGCCATTTTGCAAATCAAAATGATTGAAATAATTTTTCGTGTACGCTTTACTGTTATAAGTTACTGATTGAACATAGCGGTTGTCAGCACTGTTATTTGGAGCATTAATAAATAGCTTTTTACCATTTTCAAAATCTATCTCTGCATGTTTAAATAATGGCGCTCCGGCGGCATATTCAACACTTGCAGGAGTTACCGGATAAAAACCTAACGCAGAAAAAACATACCATGCAGAGGTTTGGCCATTATCTTCATCTCCACAATATCCGTCAGGAGTCGCTTTGTATAATTTGTTCATCGTTTCTCTTGCCCAATATTGCGTTTTCCAGGGTTCTCCGGCATAATCATACAGGTAAATCATGTGCTGGATCGGTTGATTCCCATGTGCATATTGTCCCATATCCGCAATCTGCATTTCCCGGATCTCATGAATAACGCCGCGATAATAACTATCATCAAAAGTTGGGGGCATGATAAAAACAGAATCAAGCATTGCAACAAAGTTTTTCTTTCCGCCCATTAAATTGATTAATCCATTAATGTCCTGAAACACGGACCAACTGTAATGCCAACTGTTGCCTTCAGTAAAAGCATCACCCCATTTAAACGGATTGAAAGGTGATTGAAAACTCCCGTCTTTATTTTTTCCGCGCATTAAAAGATGTGATTTGTCAAACAGGTTTTTATAATTCATTGCCCGCTGTTTATAAATATCAATTTCTGAAGCGGGCTTTCCCAATGCTTTTCCCAACCGATAAATACAATAATCGTCATAAGCATATTCCAAAGTTCTTGCTGCATTTTCATTAATGCCTACATCATAAGGAACATATCCCAATTCATTATAAAATTTCACACCCGTTCTGCCGGTTCCTTGCGGCCCTTCATTGTTAGCGCCGTTTATCAATGCCTTGTACAACGTTTCAATATCGTAACCGCGGAGGCCTTTTATGTATGCTTCAGCAACAATCGAAGCAGAATTATTTCCAACCATCACATTCCGGAAACCTGGCGCTGACCATTCGGGCAAAAATCCTCCTTCCTTAAAATCGTTTACCAAGCCTTCCTGCATTTCCTTTACCATAGAAGGATAAACTAAATTTAGAAATGGATATAATGCACGAAATGTATCCCAGAAACCTGTGCCTGCGAACATATATCCATCGTTGATTTCGCCGGTATAAGGACTGTAATGAACAATCTTTCCTTCCGCATTCTTTTCATAAAATTTCAATGGAAAAAACACCATTCTGTAAAGACAGGAATAGAAAGTGCGCATCTGATCTACAGTACCGCCTGAAACTTTTACTTTTCCTAAAACTTTATTCCATTCTGCCTTTGCATTATTTTTTACAGTTTCAAAATTCTGATTTCCTATTTCTTTTAAATTAATTTCAGCCTGATCAAAACTGATATATGAAGAAGCAACTCTCGCATGGATTATTTCTCCGTTGTTTGTGTTTGTAAAACCAATAATTGCACCAGCATGATTGCATTTTTGCTCCATGTTTTTTGTAATAACACTATCTAAAAAAGTATAGGAATAATCAAAAGGCTTGTCAAAAATAATGATAAAATAATTTTTAAAATTCTTTGCTACGCCGCCACTGTTGCGGGTTGTGTAGCCTATTATTTTATTTTCAGCAGGAATTATTTTGATATAAGAACCCCGGTCAAGTGCGTCAATAATCACAGAAGA
>DATILZ010000419.1:0-23417 GCA_035475995.1 Hanamia sp.
TTGTATAATTTATTATCCAGAAAAAAATCAATCTTTTCGGGAGTCCATTCAATTGAAAAAAGATGAAACTGCCCGTAAGGATTATCAATATACGCCTTTTTACTTTTTTGCGTTCCAATGATATGGTTATACGCTTTGGTATGAATCGTTCCAAACACAGAATCTTTTTCAAAACCTACGTGCTCCATAATATCTATTTCACCACATAAAGGCCAGCCCACTTTTCCGGCATCTGCTCCAAGCATCCAGATTGCAGGCCACAGACCTCTTCCCGGAGGAAGCTTGGCGCGGATTTCAATTTTACCGTATGTAAATTCTTTTTTACCTTTTGTTACCAATCTGGCCGAGGTATATTCACGGTTGTCTTTATTTTCATGAATGGCTTTTATCTTCAGCGTTCCATTGCTTACTGATGCATTTTCCGGGGAAGCATTCGTATAATATTCAAGTTCATTATTGCCCCAGCCGTTTCCGCCCACGTCGTAACTCCATTTGGTGCTGTCTGGCAAACCGGTATAATTAAACTCATCGCTCCAGGTGAGTTTCCATTCATTATTGTTGGCCACTTTTTTTGAGGATGAACAAGAAGTAAAACATAATGTAATGACAATAACAAACAAAAAATCAATGCGTATTTTTTGTGAAAACATAAGGATTAGTTTTTGAAAGATTAAAAAAATATTATTGGAAAACTCTTACATAATCAACAAACATCCTTTGTGGAAAAGAAGTGCTGTTATCAGGAGGGCCAGGCCAATCGCCACCTACGGCTACATTAAAAATAAAAAACTGGGGGCCATTAAATGGATAATTTGTTGTTCCAACATCGGTTTTTGAGACAGTTAAATATAAATGGTCATCCAATAAGAATTTAATCGAGTCTTTTACCCAAATGGCACTAAACACATGGAATTGCTGCGAAAAATCTCCTGACGATAGTGTATAAGCATCACCTTTTGAAGCATGGGATTGACTGGAAGCGCCCCAATGAAGTGTACTATGAGTTGTATTTGGATTGGTTCCGATTAATTCCATTATATCAATTTCGCCACATGCCGGCCACGATAGAGTGGAAATATTTGAGCCAAGCATCCACAACGCCGGCCACATGCCTTTTGCGACAGGAAGTTTTGCCCTGATGTCAATTCTGCCAAAAGTAAAAGCCTTTTTATTTTGAGTGGTCATTCGGGAAGAAGTATAATTAAAACCACTAATGGTTTCTTTCCGTGCTTCTATGATCAAATTGCCATTAGAAACAAAAACATTTTTTGGACTGTTAGTATAATATTCCAGTTCATGATTTCCCCATCCGTTATCTCCATTGCCGGTCTCAAAATTCCAGGTATTTGCATCAATTTTATCTCCTGAAAATTCATCACTCCATAGAAGTGTATAGCCGGGATAGGAGAGCGGCGTGCGGTAACCTGAAGTATCTGTTGATAGATTTGTTCCGTCTTCTGTAATGATCATTCCCTGTGCAGTAGCAGCCGCAATCGTACAGCTTTTTGGGTTACTTAAAACAATATTGAATGTAAGATTCGCTTGCCGGGTGTTAGTAGGATCGCCTTTGATGGCAATGGATAAATCAGCCATCGTTTTATTTGCAGGAATGGTAACCGTACCTGATGCTGCTATGTAATCTTTTCCAGCAGTAGCAGTTCCATCTTTCAAAGTATAATCTACAGAAACCGGGACTGTGGTTGTTTTATTCAAAGTAAACTGAACATGCATTACAGTTTCAGATGTTGAACGAGCCTGGGAAGCATCCGATACTTTAATAGATGGAACTATTACATCCGGCTTTTCTGCACCAGACTTTTTACAGGAAAGCAGGAAGCAGTTTAATAACAGTAAAATGAGATAGGCAAATTTACTTTTTAATAGTTTCATGCTATTTAATTGAGTTGAATGGAAGCTCTTTTTGTGAACGGCCTCGAATTAATTTGACAATTACTTTGATACAAAATCTCATCCGCCTTTTAATTATTTTTAGAAATAGGAATACGGGTTATTTGTTCTTTTACTGTAACGTTTTAAAAATTACAGATTACCGAACAAAAGAGATAAAGTATATCATACATTTTCAAACCGAACCTGAAAAAAAGAAAAGCCTTTTTTCTGTCGCTTTGCAAAAAGGCTTTTCTTTTAACTTAATTAGATTTTAATTTTAAATACCAGGCATTTCCTGTTTCAGTACCCTGAACTCTCAGGTAAAGGCTTGTTGCAGTTATTGACAGAATTTCATATTCTTTCAATACCGCTCCATAACCAATATAAGTATTAGTTCCTGCTAACATGATGGCTGTTTTAGTCGAAGGTGTTGAAGCGTCAACCGCGGTACTGGATGGAACAAAAGAAAATGACGAACTACCACCGGCATAACTATAACATCCTTCAGCTCCTGATGCAGGGATTCCCGGAAGCCCACCTGCTAATGCTCCGGTTTTTGTAAAGGCGCCATTTGGGCTGGCAACAGTAAGTTTAAAAGTTCCATCGCTGTTTTTTGCAAAAGTAAATGTGGCTGTATAAAAGCAACTGAAATCTTTTTTATCATTTGGAGGGGCAGAATACCAAAAAGGAGTCAACCAGTCAGAAGCGCCATTGTTTGGATCATGAACCCAAGGACCTACTCCAAAGTGACCTGCAACATTTTTATCTACGCTCCATGTTTTTGAATCCGTGCCGGTAAGGGCTGTAACAATTTGTGGGTCAGGAGTAAAATCGCTTCTTAAAGTAACTTCTTTTGTAACCGTAGTTGCGCTTGCACCCGGGCCATAGGCTACTACAGTGATTCTGTAACTATTTACACCTAATGTAGTATATTTTTTTGTTACAGTGCTTTTTGCCAGAAAATCCAACTGAACTCCATCCGCAGCATTGTAGTCAATTTTATAAGCAAGTACATTCTTGCCGGTAAGATTAATGATTACATCACCGGAGCCATCACCATCGGGATGGGTTGCATCCTGTCCTACAATTGTAGTATTGATCACAACATCTGTCGGCGAAGTAAGAACACCCATGTTGTACTTATCTTTCTTACAGCTATTCAAAGCTGTGAGTAAAATGAGCGAATAGAAAAAATATTTTAAAGAACGTTTCATAAATTTTTTTTTAATTGGTTAATCTAAAATTGTCAAGATAAATAACAGCACCTTGTCCGTCTGAAGCGTCGTTAAAACGTAAAACAAGCTGACCAAAGGTTTCCTTGGCGGGAATGCCGGAAATTGTTCCAAAATCAAACACCAGTTCTTCCCATTCGCCTGATTTTGTAATAGGAACTTTTAATACAGCAATACCATCCTTGATAGTTCTTCCTTTTTCCAACTCCACGTTTAACATTTTACCAATCATTGCAGTATCGGGATTATAGACAAGTACTTTTATTTTCTTTCCAACAGACATATCAATCGAATCTTCCAGGGGGCTATAAGTTCCGCTCCAGCCTTCTACACCACGCGTAAATTTTCCAACTTTTGCACTCATATTCAATCCGGATATATTTGGATTGGCAACACCAGTTGAAAATTGCTGGTTTGTACCAAACGTGCCAAAGAAATCATTTTTGTTTGGATCATCAAAAGTAACGGGCAAGCCAAATGCATTATAAATCGTTACAGCAACAGTTTTATCTGACTTAGCAGCACCACCACTCAAAGCAACGACTTTTACATTATAATTTCCGGCAGAAGTATAAGAGTGAGTAATAGATGCTCCTGCTGCAAGTGGCGTTCCAGTCTCATTAGCTACATCACCAAAATAAACCATGTAAGATGCTGCATAAAGTGCATCTGCTTTAACTGTAAGATCATGAA
Source organism: Hanamia sp. (assembly GCA_035475995.1). Classification (GTDB taxonomy): domain Bacteria; phylum Bacteroidota; class Bacteroidia; order Chitinophagales; family Chitinophagaceae; genus Ginsengibacter. Next base: position 3,816 of record DATILZ010000419.1, read on the forward strand.
TTTTATTGGTAGTGGTTATTTTGATATTCTCAGGTGCCCGGTAAGTTACCTTTAATGGATAGGTGGAAGTTGTTTGCTCTCCCGAAAGACTTTTTGAAATAATGGTAACTGTATAGCTTCCCTCAGGATATACATGGGTAGTATTATGCCCCGGCATCACAAGGGCAGAATCTGCCCCGCCGGCTGTATTGCCATAAATTACGGTAAAGGAAGAAGCGCCTTCAGCAGTAGGAGTAATGGTAACTTTCCCGGAATTATCGTTCGAAATATCGAAAACATTGCCTGCATTTGTTGTTTTTGCTGTTCTTACAAATGACAGATCATCATCAATACCACTTCTTTTTTCACATCCAATCGTGAGTGTCATTAAAGCCGCAAAACTTAGAATTAATTTGATTCTCATATAGTTTGTATTAATAGTTAGGATTTTGAACAAGTTTGGTTCCCTGTAATTCTGAAGATGGTATCGGGAAGATTTCATTTTTGCCGGCAACGAAACCTCTGTCAGCTAATTTGGTAGCCGCATCACCCCACCTTACCAGGTCGAAGAAACGGTGTCCTTCTCCGGCAAGTTCAAGCCTGCGCTCTTTCTTTATTGCATCCATTGAAACGGGAACAGAAGCCAGGCCGACTCTTGCGCGAACCGCATCCAGTAATGCCTGTGCTCTCGTGCCGGTACCACCCAAAGCCTCAGCCTCTAACAAATAAGTATCTGCAAGCCGAATGATATAATCATTTTGCTGGAAATTCAATTCTACTGCGCCGCCGCCTTTGCGAATATCAGATTTCATCGGAATAAACTTTTTCAGGAAATAACCTGTGTTTTGATAACCTTCAAGATAAGTACATTGTCCTGCCGTGGCAAGTGCTTTTATGTCAAGAACAGAAGATGCAAAACGGGGATCACCTTTAATTGCGTCATAAAAATTTTGAGTCCATACATTGAAACTCCATCCGGAGGTGTAAATATCAGGAGCGTCGGGGCCGGTTTTATTATAGCTTCTTGGCCCTACCATCTGATCTGCTGAATTTCCTTCATCTGCACTACTGCCCCAAAATCCCCAATCTGCATTAGATTGATCTGTATGATTGCATTCCAAAAGCGATTCTGCATTGAATTTATTGGTAAAAACCCACAAATCAGCAAAATTCGATAATAGATGATTTCCATATTGATTTGATTGACCAGGCGTAGCACCATTTACCTGAGCCAGCATTGCTGCAGCTTCTGATTTTTTATTGTCATAAAGATATACTTTACCAAGTTGCGCCTGCGCGGCTACTTTGGTAAATCTGCCTGCTTCTGTTGCTAAATTGAGAGAAGACGGAAGATCTGGTATTGCTTCAGAAAGATCTTTTTCAATCTGTGCATATACTTCTTCAGGTTTCGCTTGCGTTACATTGTAAATATCACTGGCAGCCAATGGTTCCAGTATTAAAGGAATGTTTTTAAACATTCTTACCAGGTTGAAATAGTAAGTAGCACGTAGTGCCTTTGCCTCTGCGGTAAATCTTGCCTTCTCTGCCGCATCCATAGTGGTTCCAGGCAATTTATTCAATAAAATATTTGCCCTGAATACACCCTGGTAATGATCGCCCCAAAAGCTGGCAGGAATTATATTAGGGTTCAATGTATAATTTGAAAATCCCTGGATTCCCGCTCCATCGGAAGCTCCACCGCCACCGGCGTAATTATCATCTGAACCTGCATTCATCATCGTGATCATGTTTTCAAAGCCGCCTGCATTTTTACGCAAAAGGTCATAAACTGCTACAAGCCCTGAATATGCCTGGTCCCTGTTTGTATAATAATTTTGCGTAAGGAATTGTCCCTTTGGTTGAATCGTTATAAAATCTTTGGAACAAGCTGCGAGCAACATCAGGATCAGGGATGCAAGTATTGCTGTATTAATTCGAATTTGTTTCATATATAAGAAGATTAAAAAGGTTAAAATGAAAGTTGAACTCCACCAATAAATGTGCGTGCCTGAGGATATTGTCCTTTGTCTATTCCAAATACACCGCCACCTACTTCAGGATCATAACCAGAGTATTTAGTTAAGGTAAAGAGGTTTTCACCGGTAACATATACCCTTAATCTTGAAACTCCAATATTGCGGAATAACCTGTTTGGTAATGTATAACCTAACTGAACAACCTTAAAACGAAGATAATCGCCGTTTTCAAGGTAGAAGTCAGACATCTTACTGAAATTGCCATTTGGATCAGAATCTGTCAGGCGTGGAAAAGTTGTTGAAGTGCCTTCACCTGTCCAGCGGCTAAGCGCTTTGGTAGAGTAATTAGAGGTAAGAATATCAAGTCTGCGCAATCCCTGGAATATTTTATTTCCTGCTACACCCTGTGCAAATGCCATAAGATCGAAATCCTTGTATTGCAGGTTGATGGTAAATCCAAAAGTAAACTTTGGAATGCTGCTTCCAAGGAATGTTTTATCGAGATCGCCATCAGTAATGGTTCCATCTCCATTCAGGTCGGCCCATTTGAAATCGCCCGGACGAGCATTTGGTTGGATTGGTGTACCGTTTTTGTTTTTATAATCAACAATCTGTTTCTCATTCTGAAAAATGCCAAGAATTTTATAACCCCAGAAGCTATTATATGGTTGGCCCACCTGAACTCTGGTAACTGTTCCCATTGATTGAAAACTGGCGCCACCACCAATGAAATTAGTGTCTGCTGCTACATAAGTAACAGTGTTCTTAATGTAAGAACCATTTGCATTCACGGATAAATTAAACTGACCGATTCTTTTATTGAATCCTAATTCCAATTCAACTCCGGTATTCTTCATATCCGCTACATTATCCCATGGATTCGATGAAACGCCCACGTATCCGGGAATTTTTACCTGACGCAGAATTCCGGTAGTTTTTTTGTTAAACCAATCCAAGGTTACAGTAAAATGGTCAAGCACTCTTGCATCAAATCCAACATCAGCAGATGCTGTCTGTTCCCAATGAAGGTTTGGGTTATCCAGGGTTTCAGGTGCATAACCAGTAGTTACTACACCGGAATTTCCAACAGGATAATTATAACCGCCAACAATCCTGGCAAGATATTGATAATCGCCACTGTTATCATTACCAACAACACCGTATCCTCCCCTGATTTTTAATGAATTAACTACGTTATTCATTTTCCAGAAATTCTCATTGTGTACATTCCACCCTGCAGAAAATGAGGGAAAATATCCATATTTTTTATTAGGCCCAAAACGGGTAGAGCCATCCTGGCGAATGATTCCGGTAAAAAGATATTTATCAGCAAAAGAATAATTTAGTCTGCTGAATAAGGAAGAAATTTTGTGCTCAATAAAATCATCAGCATATCCTTGCCTGTTTGCAAGGCCAACGTCAAATTTAAAAGAAGCATCTTTGTAATCGTTGATTGGAAGGTTAAAGAAAGTCATTCCTGTTTTTCCGCCCACATTATCCACATAACTTCCCTGGCCTAATAAAATAGTAAAATGATGTTCACCAACGGTTTTATTGTAAGTAATCGTATTTTCAATATTCCAGTTGAATGATTTATTTTCTTCTTTAGTATAGCTATTTCCACTTGAAACAGATGAACTTAACACGTATAATGGTGTGAAACCCTGGTTACCCCAATATGCTTTTTTCGCTCCAACGGAAGAACGTAGTGTTAACCCCTTCATAGGAGTGGCTTCCAGGTAAGCATTTCCTACAATATCATCAGACCAGTTATAGCCGCCTAATCTGGTTTGCATATAAGCAACCGGATTCGTCATTTCCTGTCCTACATAATTAGAGATACCGTAAGGATTGCCATTTGCATCTTTGATAATGTTAGGATTGTCGTATATAACTGCATTGGGCTGAGAAGCAATATCTTTTACAACCAATGGAGTGATCGGATCTAAATTGATTGCAGAACTTAACGGACCCCCAAATTCACTATTGGTATTTCCAAGCCCCACAGTCTTTTGACGTGTATAACCTAAAGTTTGTCCAAAAGTGAAGATTTTAGAAATTTTATGTGTTGAATTCAGCCGGATATTGATCTTATTGTATTTGGAAATATCTGTTGCGACAATTCCATCCTGGTTTTCAATGCCTGCAGAAAGATAAAAAGTTGATTTTTCAGTACCACCACTCATACTTACTTCATGTGAATAACTTGGTGCCTTATAATTAAAGATGGCGTTTTGCCAGTCAGTTCCTTTGCTCAATGAAGTAATATCTGTAAAGGGAATATCCTTACCTGCTGCCGCTGCACTTTCATTTCTCAAAGTAGCATATTGAGTTGCATTGAGAAGGCTGAGCACCTTGGCAGGTGCAGAAGTTCCATAAGAACCATTATAAGTTACTACTGTTTTACCAGCTTTTCCTTTTTTGGTAGTTACCAAAATTACGCCTCCCGCTGCGCGGGTACCATAGATTGCGGCAGAAGCTGCATCTTTTAATACTTCAATTGACTGAATATCAGACTGATTAATATAACCAATTCCGCCTGCATCTACTACCACGCCATCCACTACCCATAATGGGTTATTATTATTAAAGGTAGTCGTTCCACGAATCTGAATAGTTGAAGCAGAACCTGGCTGGCCTGAATTCTGCATGATGGTTACACCGGCTACACGTCCCTGTAAAGACTGTTCTATTCTTCCGTTTGGAACATTTTCGAGGTCCGCAGCTTTTACGCTGGAGATTGCGCCAGTGATATTTGATTTCTTTTGAGAACCATAACCTACCACAACTACTTCATCAAGATGTGAGCTAGTTCTGACCAAAGTGACTAAAATCGTTCCTCCTTCAACAGGTACATCTTTGGTAACAAAACCGGTAGAACTAACGGTTAATGTTTTTGCACCTTCAGGAATGGAAAGTGTAAATTCACCATTAACACCCGAAGATACTCCCTGGGTTGTTCCTTTAACTAGTACGGATGCCGCAAGAATCGGATTTCCGTTCTCATCGCTTACTCTTCCCGTTATTGTTTTGTTTTGAGCCCAGGTACCAAAACTAAAAAACAGAATACAAAAGAGGAGAGAAGCTCGTTGGAGATTTTTTTTCATACGCAGATTTTTTTTAAATTTAGGATTGCTAATTTTTAAGCTAAACAAATATAGAGTAACATTATCATGACATATATAAAAGGCACCACATCACTACTACATCATTTAAACAATAAAATTGCTTGCTAAACTAAAATCTAACTACATCATTACTACTTCATAACAATCATTATCTTTATTCAATGAAAATTCTCTGCTTATTTGTAATATTTTTTTCAGGAGTGATAAATCTCACTTTCGGACAAAATACTTTAGGGCTTCCGCAAATAATAAATTACAGCAAAGACGATTATCATGGGGGCAGCCAAACATGGGGTATTGCTCAGGATTCAAGCGGCAAAATGTATTTTGCAAATAATGAAGGATTGATTTCTTTTGACGGGAATTATTGGAAAATATACCCGCTTCCCAATAAAACGATTGTGCGTTCCCTTTCTATTGATGCAAACCGTATTTATGTAGGCGGCCAGGATGAAATTGGTTACTTCTCACCTGATTCAAAAGGTATTTTAAAATATACTTCTCTTAAAACTAAAATTCCCGAACAATACAGCCATTTTGCAGATGTGTGGAAGATTGTAGCTTTTAAAGAAGCCATTTTTTTTCAAACGTCTGATAAAATTTTCGAATACCAGAATAATGCAATCAAAGTTTTTTTACCAAAAGAAGAATGGCAATTCTTAGGAAGGTCAGGAGGAAGATTATTTGCTGATGACAAGACCGGCGGCTTGTTGGAATTTAAGAATAACGAATGGCATCCTATTGAAAATAATAAAATATTAAATAATGCAGTTGTCTCAGGAGTGATACATGTAGAGAAAGAGAGATTATTATTAACGACTAAAAAGAATGGCTTTTTCTTTTTGAATAAGGATTCATTAAGCATCTCTGATATTAATCCAAAAATTATTGCTTCTAATCAAATCTACACTTCTTTAAAAATTAATCCATCCGAAATGGTACTTGGAAGCACATCTGCCGGATGCCTTTTTATGGATTTTAAAGGAAATATTATCCAAAAGATTGCGACGTATGAGGGACTGCAAAACAGTAATGTTCTTTGCGTTTTCCGGGATATGAATAATAATATATGGGTAGGATTAAACAATGGAATTAGTTTTATCGCTTACAACTCTGCAATTAAATTTATAAAACCGAACAAGAGCAACGAGGTTTCGGGGTATTCTTCTGCTATTTTTAATAATAAATTATTTATAGCCACTTCAGATGGCGTTTACTCGGCGCCTGTTTATAATTCTGACAAAGATTACAGTTTTGATAAAAGTGATTTTACATTGATAAAAAACACGGCAGGTGAGGCATGGAAATTACAGGAAGTTAATCAGCATCTGCTATTTGGGCATAATGAAGGCTCTTTTATGATTCAAAACGGCGAAAGTGTGCCCGTGGCAAAAGGGACAGGAACATGGCTTTTTGAACCAATGTCAGACGTAGTGCCCTCCAAAAATATTTTGGTAGGAACTTATACGGGTTTAAAAATGCTTAGCTACGAAAACAATCATTTTACTGACGTGGGGCACATCGATGGTTTATACGAATCGTTTCGTTTTCTGGCAATTGATAATGATAATACAATATGGGCCTCGCACCCCTATCGCGGAATCTACATATTACATTTGCTGCCTGATAATAAAAAATTTACCTATCAGTTATTTACCGAAAAAGATGGATTGCCTTCTACCCTGGAAAATTATGTTTTTAAGATAAAAAACAAAATAGTTTATGCCACATTAAAAGGCGTTTATGAATTTAATCCTGCTACTAAAAGTTTTTCGCCTTCATCTTTTTTATCACCCATTTTTCATGATATGCCCATCAGGTATTTAAAAGAAGATGTTGATGGAGATATTTGGTTTTGCAGCGGAAAAAAAATCGGTGTGGTAACCTTTGAAAAAAATTCGGCTGATAAATCATTTAAGATAACCTATTTCCCTGAACTGACCGGGCAAATATTATCTGGTTTTGAAAACATTTATCCATATAACAAAGAGAATGTTTTTATTTCTTCAGAAAAGGGAGTTTTTCATCTGAATTATCTGAAATATGCAGCTACAAAATTGCAGATAAAGGTTTTACTCGGGCAGGTAAAAGCTATTGGCAAAAAAGATAGCCTGATATTTGGCGGTTATTTTAATCCTGCCAATAACTTTTTGCAAAATCAGATTTATCATTTACCCAAAAAATACAATTCATTTCATTTTGAGTACAGTTCACCCAATTATGGACTACAAAAAAATATTGAATACAGTTATCAGTTAAAAGGATATGATTATAAATGGAGCGAATGGTCGCCAAAGACTGAAAAGGATTACACCAATCTTCCCGAAGGAAAATATATTTTTTATGTAAAAGCGCACGACAATCTGGGCCACGAATCAGATGTAATTTCTTATACATTTTATGTAAAACCGTCCTGGTATAAGACCACATGGGCTTACATCGGATACTTAATTCTTTTTGTGTTGTTTGTCTATTTGATTTTTAAATGGCAGGAAAAAAAGCTGGACCATCAACAAATAAAATTTGAACAGGAGCAAAAAAGACTTGAAGAATTGCACCAGTTAAAATTGGAAAAAAGAGAAAAAGAAATTATGAAGCTTCAGAATGAAAAATTAGAGAATGAAGTGAAATTTAAAAATAAAGAACTGGCAAATGCAACGATGCACCTGGTAGAAAGAGACAGCGCTTTGATAAAAGTAAAAGATGAATTGCAGAAATTGTACAAAAAAACGGGTAACAATCATGATATAAAAAAGACACTTCTTCTTTTGGACGGCGTCGAACAGAATAATGCTAACTGGGAACAGTTTGTTTCTCATTTTAATGAGGTAAACAATGACTTTTTGAGAAAATTAAAAACCAAATATCCTTCCTTATCCAATACCGATATAAAGGTTTGTACTTATCTAAAATTGAATCTTTCCAGCAAAGAAATTGCGCAACTGATGAATATTTCTTTGCGCGGTGTGGAGATAAGCCGCTACCGTTTAAGAAAAAAATTAGAAATTCCCTCAGGTGTTACTCTAAATGATTTTTTGGGAAGTGTTGTTTAAGAAAATGAGAATTGCCTTATTTATTTGTTTGCTGTATTGGTCTTTAAAAACCAAGAAGGTTTGTTTAAGAAGTTTTAATTTGAAGTGTCTTTGATAAAACCTTGTTGGTTTGCTACTGTTCTTTAAAATAATCAGGAAGGTTTATTTTTATTTAAGACCCACACACTTGTAGGAATAGAAATTCCATTTATTTCTTTCTCTGCTGAAAGGAATTTTTTGGAATTTCTTACTGATATTTTTCCATCAAATCATACAGGATTTTCTTGTCGCCATCAGTAAAAGCTGCGCTGCTGTCCTCTGTTTCGAAATGTCTTTTAAATGCAACAATTGCAGCAGAAGTATCTTTTATGGAATAACCAATTATCCGCAAAGCCTGTAAATCATTGAAATTTGGGGGCACTACAACCATACTTGTATCGCCATACCATAATCCAAAACCTCTTTGCGAAAGTAAATGCCAGGGGAAATTTATATTCGGGTCATTTTTTCTTGTAGGTGCAATGTCTGCATGCCCGATAAAATTTGCAGTTGGAATATAATATTTTGATTTCAGTGTATCCAGCACCGTTAGCAAGCTGTTTATTTGTGCAGCCGGAAAAGGTTCGAAGCCGTTATTATCCAGTTCTATCCCGATAGAAGAAGAATTGATGTCTTTATCATTTCCCCATGAACCACGGCCGGCGTGCCATGAACGCAAATAATCATTTAGCATGTGATGAACTGTGCCATCTTTACAAATTACGTAATGAGCGCTTACCTGTGTTCGTGGCAGTGTAAAAGTACGTAAAGTCTGATCGCAACTATTTTGTGCTGTATGATGTATGATTACAAAATTTGGTTTACGCAAACCGAAATTCGTAGTACCAACCCAGGTTGATTTATTTCCATCAACCGGGTATTTTCTGATTTCTTTTGAAAAAGCTTTCGCTTGTTTTTTATACACTTTATTCGTTGCCGCATATTTATTCGAAGCGCAGCCGGCTACAAAAAAAATAAGAATAAAAAGTAGATTAGTTTTAGTGGACATGTTTTTTGATAAAGATAAAGATTGGTTATTATGATAAATTTGAGAATTTTAAGCTGTCAGCAAAACAAGAAATAAACAGAATTTATATTTATATTTTTGATAAATATAGATCAGGCAAAATCATATTTTTTTACACGGCTGCGATAGTTTTTAAACATGCTCATCCATTTCAGTTTAAGCACTCCAAAGATGCCTTCTTTTACAATTCCTTTATTCATTTTGGATACACCATATTGACGGTCAATAAAAGTAATAGGCACTTCTTTTATCCTGAATCCAAGTTTCCATGCGGCAAATTTCATTTCAATCTGGAAGGCATATCCAATAAAGCTTATTTTGTCAAAATTGATTGCTTCGAGCACATAATTGCGGTAGCAAACAAAACCGGCAGTAGGATCCTTCACCGGCATAAAAGTGATTAAACGCGTATAAATGGAAGCGCCTTTTGAAATAAAAATCCTGATGGCCGGCCAGTTCTCTACTTTTCCTCCTTTGGTGTATCGCGAACCAACTGCCACATCAGCACCGCCTGTTTTGCAGGCTTTATACAATTTATCCAGGTCTTTTGGGTTGTGAGAAAAATCACAATCCATTTCAAAAATAAAACGATATCCTTTGTCCAAAGCCCACTTAAAACCATGAATATAAGCAGTTCCAAGTCCAAGTTTACCCACACGTTCTTCTAAAAATAATTGCCCCGGATAAGTGGCAAAAAGATTTTTTACAATATCTGCTGTGCCATCCGGCGAGCCGTCATCAATAATTAAAACATGAAAATCTTCTTGTAGATCAAAGACGGTTTTTAGCAAAAGAGCGACGTTTTCTCTTTCATTATAGGTGGGTATAATAAGAAGTTTTTCCAAAAAGTTTTTATGAAGTTTGAAATTGAAATTAGCGTTTTAATTGTTACAATTATTCAAAAAGGTATGAGCGAGTTATTTCTTAAGTAGTGTTCTGTTAAAAATCTCCGTTAGTTTTTGTTTTGTATGTAACGGAAAATCACCCTTCATCATCCAGTCATAATATTGCGGCTCTGTCTTTAAAACTTCTGCTACGCAACGTCCTTTGAATTTTCCAAAATTAAAAACCTCCACATCATTTTCTATTACAAACCTTCTTGCAAAATCAACATATTTTTCTTCACCGGTAAATTGTAAAACAGTATCAAGCGTATTTCCAAGATGCTCATAGCGCATCAATTGGGCTTCCAGTATTTCCCAGGTAGCGGTTGCGTCTGCTTCTGCCGAATGTGCATCTTCCAGATCCTTTTCGCAATAAAATTTATAAGCCGCGCCAAGCGTACGCTTTTCCATCATATGAAAAATCGTCTGTACATCCAGCATTCTTCTGTTGTGCATTTCCAAAGTAATTCCTGCACGCAAAAATTCTTCCATTAATAAAGGAATATCAAACCTGTTTGAATTATATCCTGAAAGATCTGCGGTATCTATGAACTGTTTCAATTCGTTAGCTACTTCTTTGAAGGTCTGTGCGTCCTTTACTTTGTCGTCAGTAATGCCGTGAACTGCGCTGCTGGCCTTCGGTATGGGCATTTGAGGGTTTATGTATTTATGCTTAACTACTTTTGTTTTGTCGGGTAGTATTTTAATGATCGCAATTTCTATAACTCTGTCAATAGCAATATTCACACCGGTAGTTTCAAGATCAATAAATGCGATTGGACGCGTTAACTGTAAGGCCATATTGGATTAAAAATTTAAGATTTATTGTTTAAGATTTAATGTGGTTAAAATATCCATTCCGTCATAATTCCCGCTGCTCATAAATAAAAAGTTCGTATTATCTAAATCTTCACTTTTTAATTTTTCTTCCAGTTTTTTCCTTTCAGTTATCACTTCCAGATTTTCTTTTTGAAAACCGTCTTTCACGCGCTGAGGGTCCAAAAATTCCATTCTTTTCAATTCTAAGGCATGTTTGCTGTAAAAAACGATTGCTTCATCTGCATTTTCCATAGCATCTTTATATTCTTCCATAAAGTTTTTGTTCAGGCTGCTAAATGTGTGCAATTCAAGAATGGCAATTAATTTCCTTTGAGGAAATTGCCCTTTCACTGCCTGGATACTTGCTTTCACTTTGCTTGGAGCATGAGCAAAATCCCTGTAAATATTTCCGGTCTTTTCCTCAGCGATCAATTCAAGCCTTTTTGAAGCCCCTTCAAATGTAGCAATACCCTTTGCAAATGCTGCTGCCGTCATTCCCAGTTCTTTACAAACATAATAAGCAGCCTGCAAATTTAAAAGATTATGATTACCAAAAATCTTCAATTCTGTATTTTCTTTCTCAATAAATACACTGGTAACTCCATTCTCAATTGTATATTGCGGAAGCTGGTATGGGATATAATTTATTTCCTTGCGATAATTCTCTTCGACCAGCTTTTTTAAAACCTCATCCGTGTCATTATAAATTAAAATACCGTTTTTTTCTATTTGATCCATGAAAATAACAAACTGCTCGAGGTAAATGTCAAAAGTGGGAAACACATTAATATGATCCCATGAAATGCCGGTCAACACAGCAATGTGCGGAAAAAGGAAATGGAACTTAGGACGTTTTTCTATTACACTGGCCGGATATTCATCTGCTTCGCAAACGATTACAGGCGCATTGGTCAATTTCACGCTTTGTTCAAAATTATTTAGACGCGCACCCACCAGGTAATCAAAATCAAAGCCACCACTTTTTAATACGTGCATGATCATAGCGGTCGTGGTAGTTTTGCCATGGCTGCCCCCCACAGCAATTCTTTTTTTGTGCAGGCTTTCATGAAAAATATATTCAGGAAAAGAAAATATTTTCACACCTAGTTCTACTGCTTTTTGGATCTCAGGATTATCGCCTTTCGCATGCATTCCTAAAATTACCGCATCCGTTTCGGGGGTAATTTTTTCAGGAAACCAGCCCATTTTTTCAGGATAAAGGTTTTCCTTCTTTAAATTGGAAGCTGAAGGTTCAAAAATCTCATCATCACTGCCTGTAATTTTATAACCTTTATGCTTTAAAGCGATTGCCAACTGGTGCATTACGCTACCACCGATAGAAATAAAATGAATCCACATAATAATTTTACTATATTTTCCGTTAATTTATCTTAAATTCTTAACCATAGCTCTTTTTTTGCCAAATTCATTAAAATCTTAATTCTAACTTTGCAAAATAAGACCTAATTAAACAATAATCTATGAAAAAATTATTCCTTGCTTTGATTGTTATTTGTCTTTTGGCATTTACAGTATCTTCTTGTAGCAGTACCCGTAGAAGTGGCTGTCCAATGGCGGAAGGAATTATACATTAACAAAATATTTTAATGAAAAATACATGAACTGGATACCATTAGAAGATGAAAAACAACTGGAGGAAATTGTTATTAATTCAAATACCGTTCCACAGGTAATTTTTAAACACAGCACGCGTTGCTCCATCAGCAGTATGGCCAAAAACCGTCTTGATAAAAAGAACGCACCTGATGGCATCAATTTTTATTTTCTCGATTTGATAAAATACAGAAGCCTTTCAAACAAAATCGCACATCAATTTCATGTTTCGCATCAGTCTCCACAGGTTTTGGTAATTGAAAATGGTAAATGTGTTTACAACGAAAGCCACAGTGGTATTGATTTTGAAGAGATTGAAGCTGCTGTAATGAGTTAGGCCGGCAACTCGGACCGGCTATAAGAAAATACTCTTGTTGTTTTACAAACAAAGAAATTCAGCTTATTTCTTTGTTTATTAACCTAATTCACGTTCAGGTATTCCTGTAATTCTGCATCAGTCTTTACCATTACATCCCGCACTTTGCTTCCCTGGTTTGGTCCAACGATTCCTGCCGCTTCCAGTTGATCCATCAAGCGCCCGGCACGGTTGTAACCCAATTTCATTCTGCGCTGTAATAAAGAAGTGCTTCCGCTTTGACTTTGAACGATGAGCTTTGCTGCGTCTTCAAAAAGCGGATCACGGTCGCTTGCATCAAAAGTTTTATTTTCGAACTCTTTTTCATCCACATATTCAGGCAGCATAAACGCTTCTGTATATCCCTGCTGATCGCCGATGAAATCCGTAATTTTATCCACTTCCGGCGTATCCACAAAAGCACATTGAAGCCTGGTAAGTTCGCCGTTATAACTGATCAGCATGTCACCTTTTCCAATCAATTGTTCCGCGCCTCCAATATCTAAAATGGTGCGGCTGTCAATTTTACTACTTACTTTAAAAGCAATCCGCGCCGGGAAATTGGCTTTGATAGTTCCTGTAATAATATTTACAGAAGGCCGTTGTGTGGCAATAATGAGATGAATACCGACAGCGCGGGCAAGCTGCGCAAGTCGTGCAATTGGCATTTCCACTTCTTTACCGGCAGTCATAATTAAATCCGCAAATTCATCAATTACCAAAACAATAAATGGCAAAAACTGGTGTCCTTTTTCAGGATTTAATTTTCGTGCAACAAATTTTTGATTGTATTCTTTGATGTTTCTTGTTCCTGCTTCTTTCAACAAATCATAACGGTTATCCATTTCGATACACAATGCATTCAACGTATGAATTACTTTTTTGGTATCCGTAATAATTGCATCTTCTTCACCCGGCAGTTTTGCCAGAAAATGTTTCTCAATACTTTTATAAATACTGAGTTCAACTTTCTTTGGATCAATCAAAACAAGCTTTAATTGAGAAGGATGTTTTTTGTATAAAAGCGAAACAAGAATTGCATTTAACCCGACAGATTTTCCCTGGCCGGTGGCGCCCGCCATCAATAAATGCGGCATCGAAGTAAGGTCAACAATAAAGTTTTCATTATCAATCTTTTTACCGATTGCAATCGGTAAAGTGAAATTATTACTTTGAAATTTATCAGAATTTAAAAGGGTTTTCATGCTCACCACGGTCTTCTTAAAATTCGGAACTTCTATACCTATCGTTCCTTTTCCCGGAATGGGCGCAATGATACGAATACCAAGCGCAGAAAGACTTAGAGCAATATCGTCTTCCAGGTTTTTAATGCGCGAAATACGAACGCCGGGAGCCGGAATAATCTCATATAAAGTAACCGTGGGGCCAACAGTGGCAAAGATCTTTTGAATTTCTATATCATAATTCTTGAGTGTATGAAGTATCTGATTTTTATTTTCTTCCAGTTCAGTTACATCCTGAACGATTTTATCACTTCCATGATTTTCTAAAAGATCGATCGTTGGATATTTATAATTTCTCAGATCAAGAACCGGATCGTAAGGTTCCTGCTGAATCTTTGGTTTTATCGTTGCCGGCTCCTCTTCTTTCTTTTCATTCAATACATCTGCATTTTTTACTTCCAGCGTGATTCCTGTTTCCGGATTTTCTTTTGCAAAAGAAATTCTTTCTTTCTTCGCTGGAATAACTTCCTCATTTTTTTCTATGATATCAAATTCATGATCGTAAGGACTTTCTTCTTTAATTGAATTTTTATTGATGGGCAAAATTGGTGCTTTTGAAGGCATTTCTTCTTCATCTTCCTGGTCAGCAGTTTCAGCGGCAAAAGGATCATCTTTTCCTTTTGCAAAAAAGGAATTTGCTGCCGCCATTCTCTTTTTAAAATTAAAAGAAGGATTAAAACGCCAGATAATATAACTAAGTACGCCAACGAGCAAAAGAAGAGCGGTGCCAATATAACCGATAGTTTGCTGCAGCCATTCATTGATCATATCGCCCACTTTTCCACCCCAGAAAAATTCTACATTTCCTGAATTTATTTTATGAGCATGTGGTGTATGCATTAAAAAAGAAGCGCAAACACTGATAACTAAAAGTCCGGCAATCACATACCGGATATTTCTACTGACTGAAAATATCTTTTTTGGAGAAAATAAATTTACTCCCAGAACAAAGAAGAAAATACAGAATAAGTAAGAGGCAATTCCAAAACCGGAGCGAAAAAATAAATCAGAAAAATAAGCGCCGGCAGTGCCCAAAGAATTAGCCATTTGTTGATCGTGGCTTGGCAATAAAATCTTTGCACCCTGCAGTACTTTTGATTGATCCTGTTGCCAGGTAAATAAATAAGAAGTGAAAGCAATAAATAGTAAAAAAGAGATCAGGATTAGAAGCGTTCCGGCAATCTTATGCGAACGCTCGTCATGAATCAATTTTTTTACTTCTATTTTTTCCACTTTATCAGGATTCATTTTAGAAGGATCTGCAGATTTTGTTTTTTTAGTTTTTTTTCGGGTAGTCGCCATTGATAGCAAAGATAGAGAAAGAGTTAAATTGTTAGATTGTTAAATTGCTGATAGAATTTTTGTTTGCTTAAGTTTTTAGACGCTAATTTTATAAATATTTGGATAAAGGAAGATATGAGGAAGAAATTTTTAAAATTAAAATCGTCCCCTCTCAATTCACTATTCACCCCCTCACCACTTTACCCTTTTTTTGAAATTCCAATAAATAAAAAAATCCAGCCCAGGATAAAACATAAACCTCCCAAAGGTGTAATAGCTCCAATCCAGTTGTAATTGGCAAGCAAAACGGCTTTTACAGCAGTAAGAAGATAGAGTGAGCCGCTGAATAAAATGATTCCTGCAATAAATAATTTCCCCGACCAATTCACAAATTTATTGGGGAATTCTTTGTAAATAATTCCTGCGATCAGCAGCGCAAATACATGATAAAACTGGTATTTGACCGCGGTTTCAAAAATCTCCAATGCATTAACTGAAATATTTTGTTTCAAAGTATGTGCTGCAAACGCTCCAAGAGCCACAGAAAGCGCTCCCAATATTGCAGCAGTTTTCAAATATCCTTTGTGCATTTTGCCTTATTTAGATTCTTTTTTTGATTTCTTTTCAGTAAAAGAACTTTTAAGCTCTTTTACTGTTTTGATGCTTTTCGTTTTTTCTTTATTTACAGAATTCTTTTTATTCGTTTCTGCTGATTTAACCGCATCCGTTTTTTTGCCCGTTTCTTCTAAAAAATTTAATGAATCCTTTTGAAGTCTCTCTACTTCTAAAATATGTTCAGCTTTTAAATAAACCGGCTCACGTTCTTTCAATTTTTTCTGAATAAAAAATAATAATTCTGCCGGATTTACTTCTTTTAATAATGGTCTTTTTGAAGTTTCATCCATTACCCGATCCAGAATATATTCAGGTGAGGCTTTTAAATAAATAATTTCTCCATGTTGGTTCATCCATTGCAGGTTATCAAAAAAACAAGGTGTGCCGCCGCCGCAGGAAAGCAAATATTTCTTTTTCTTTTCAAATTTGCGAAGATGATATCTTTCCAATTCCCGGAATTTATCTTCACCATGTTTTTCAAAAATTTCTTCCACACTCATTTCAAATGATTTCTCAATTTCTGTGTCCAAATCATAAAATGTATAGCCGTGCTCAAGCGCCCAAATGTGCCCCCAGTGTGATTTTCCGCTTCCCATAAAACCGATTAAAAAAATGTTGTGATTCAAAATCTTTCTATTTTATCTTCACTTATAATGATAAAGGAACTTGTCAAAAGCATCTCTTCTATTTCATTCCAAATTTTATTTACAAGGGAAATGAAAATTCTTTTCTTCAAGTTATGAATTCTTATCCAAACTACTTTTGGATTTTTTTCAGAAGAAAGATATCTGAAATAAAAATCGGTGTCTTTTGTAATAATTGTAAGATGATTTTTTAAAGCATATTCCCATATATCTGTATCAGAATGTATAAAAGGAATATCATTTACATGAACAAAGCGATCTTTGCTCCAAAAAGGCAAAAATGGCATATTCTCATCAATAAGATAAGTTGTCATCAGGCAGAAAGCTTAATGGAATTTATTAACGTCGGTTTTTCCAAAAGCATAAAAGTGAAATCTTTACAATTTTGCAAATCTTCCCTTGTGAGGCGTGGATAGCTTTCTAAAACACTTTCATCAGTATCTCCTGCTAAAATAAATCCCATTACTGATTGAACCGTAATCCGTGTTCCTCTTATTGTTGGCTTACCATTACAAACATCGGGATTGGAAATAATATTTTTATATAACTGATACTCCATTTACTTTACTTTTATTGAAGCAATTTACAAAAAATAAAACAATTTATTTAAACGCATTCATGCCGGTAATATCCATTCCCGTTATCAAAAGATGAACATCATGCGTGCCTTCATAAGTGATGACACTTTCCAGGTTCATCATGTGTCGCATGATTGAATATTCGCCTGTAATGCCCATTCCACCCAGTATTTGTCGTGCTTCACGCGCAATATTTGCAGCGATTTCGCAGGCATTTCTTTTGGCCATACTTACCTGTTGCGGTGTCGCTTTTCCTTCATTCATCAGTGTTCCCAATCGCCAGTTTAATAATTGCGCTTTGGTAATTTCTGTGATCATTTCGGCAAGTTTTTTTTGCTGTAATTGAAAACTTCCAATCGGCCTGTCAAACTGAATTCTTTCTTTAGAATATGTTAAGGCAGTATCATAACAATCCATTGCAGCGCCTACCGCTCCCCAGGCAATTCCATAACGGGCTTTGGTAAGACAACTCAGCGGCCCTTTCAATCCTTTTACATTTGGTAAAATATTTTCCTTCGGAACTTTTACGTTATCAAAAACCAGTTCGCCCGTAGCGCTTGCACGAAGGCTCCATTTGCCATGTGTTGTTGGTGTTGAAAATCCTTCCATTCCTCTTTCCAAAATCAATCCGTGAATTTCTCCTGCTTCATCTTTTGCCCACACCACTGCAACTTGTGCAAACGGCGCATTGCTGATCCACATTTTACTTCCGTTTAAAATAACATGATCGCCTTCAGATTTATAATTACTCAACATTCCACTGGGGTCGCTTCCATGATCCGGCTCAGTAAGTCCGAAACATCCAAGCCATTCGCCGCTGGCTAATTTTGGCAAATATTTTTTTCTTTGTTCTTCACTTCCATAAGCAAAAATGGGAAACATCACTAAAGATCCTTGTACGCTTGCTGTACTGCGAACGCCGCTATCACCGCGTTCCAGCTCCTGCATCATCAATCCATAAGAAATATAATCAAGTCCGCCGCCGCCATATTTCACCGGAATTGTTGGACCAAAACATCCCAAATCGCCCAGTTGTTTCACAATTTGTTCCGGAAATTCCGCTTTCTGCGCATACTCCTCAATGATGGGAGAGATCTCTTTTTTTACATAATTTCTTACACTTTCCCTGATCAGTTTTTGTTCATCAGTTAATAATTCATCTACATTAAAATAATCAGGAGACTGAAATAAATCTTGTGCCATTTAGAAATTAATTAGTTAATAATAATATTGAAATTGCTGGTATTTGTTGCTTTACTATTGCATGAAAACTTATTTGAAGTAAAGCACAACAAATTTTAATTTCAAAGATAACCTTTCATTTGGCAAGTGATAAACTTCAGATAAAGAGAAACAATCAAGCCACCTCATTATACAAAGTGTCTCTTTCCACGGCCCTGCGGCCAGCCTGCGATACCAGCATCACCAATTCATCTGTACTCATTTTAGGAGATTGTTCTTCACTGCCTGCCATCGAATAAATTTTGGTGGAATCATCAATGGTTCCATCAATATCATCTACGCCAAATGACAGAGAAAGTTGGGCGTTTTGCCTGCCAAGCATGGGCCAGTATGCTTTTAAATGGGGGAAATTATCCATATAAATTCTGGCCACTGCATACATTTTCATATCCTCAATAATTGAAGATTCCGGTACATGGCTCATGTCGTTATTTTTGTTGCGGAATTTCAAAGGAATGAATGTATTGAATCCACCGGTTTTATCCTGCAGATTTCTTAAACGGCTCATGTGATCTATGCGATGTGTATAATTTTCAATGTGCCCATAAAGCATCGTAGCGTTTGTATGCATACCCAATAAATGCGCTTCTTCATGAATCTTAAGCCAGCCTTCTGCGCCTACTTTGTCTTCACAAATTTGTTTTCTGATTTCATCATCAAAAATCTCTGCACCGCCGCCTGGCATAGATTGTAACCCGGCATCATGCAATTTTTTCATTCCTTCTTTTACAGAAAGTTTGGCTTTGCGAAACATATAATCGAGCTCCACGGCAGTAAATCCTTTTATATGCAAATCTGGCCGGTGTTGTTTTATTTGGGAAATAAAATCACAGAAGAATTCAAGATCCATTTTTGGATGAACGCCACCTACAATATGAACTTCTGTGACCGGTTTCCCGTCATAGCTTTTTACAATATCCATCATTTGTTCTTTGCTCAATGCCCAGCCTTCGTCGCGATGCGCATATAGCCGTGAATAAGAACAAAATTTGCAGGAAAATACACAGACATTGGTTGGCTCAATGTGAAAATTTCTATTGAAGAAAGTTTTATCGCCGTGTTTTTTTTCGCGGATATAATTGGCTAAAGCGGCACTTAAACCAAGGCTTGCTTTTTGAAAAAGATAAATGCCTTCTTCTTGGGTG